>NZ_QXQR01000017.1:0-26553 GCF_003660355.1 Helicobacter sp. L8 | reverse complement strand
CCCCATTAGCGCGGATGTGATGGAGATCATCACCAAAGCCCAGCAAGCCCAAGAGCAACAAGCCCAAGCGCAAGCCCCTTATAATGAACAACTCCAAGCCCTAGAATTGCAAAAAATCCAAGGAAAGTTAGAGGTGTTTAAAGATGGGAGACAATTTGCGTTTTTGTTCTAAATTCTATGGAATAGTGGAGCCCGGGACAACTATACCCAACCCGGGCAGAAAGGAGCGGTCATGTCCAACCATGATCGCGATCCTATGTGGGCATTCTGCCTTAAATTCTCTGTATTTGGACTTAAGGTCAGCCTTAAACTCAAAAAGCGATAACATGGGATCGCCCCCACTAGGGGGCACCTTTTGTCAGAAATTGATTTTTTTGTGTGTCCCCTTGACTCTGCTCCTAGTAGGCTGTGTGCGCGTCTATAAGCCCGTTTATGTCCCCACTAAGTGCAAAATCCCAAAATTAGAGCGACCTCCTTTAGCTAGCCCGCTTATTTCAGAGAACATAAAAGCCTTGCTTATTTACATAGAGTTTTTGGAAAAAGATTTAGAATTTTGTAGGGAGGGGGTGAAGTAGTGGCATATTGCAATTGCTCATCATTGATTATATCCATATCATCAAAACCGACACCCCCAAACTTGGGCAGTTTAGAATTAGGCGCAAGCTTGAGATTGAGCGTATCCGGGTTATCTCTCTCATAATCGCTATAATTTAAAGACTCTACCAACACCTCCGCGCCCTTAATGCGCCACTTTGGAGCTAGATAAGTTTGCATCACTCCTCCCAAATAGGGGTGATGTCTGAGGCGATCTCTTCTGCCTCAAACACGGGTAATTTCACACGCTCCCCACCTTTAAACACATCAATATCCAAGAGTTCAATATTAGCAAGCAAAAAGGCGTTATAGCCACTCTTATAGCCATTTTGCACGATCTCCCCATAGTGCTTAAAATAGATAGTGTCCCATCTTTCTCCTTGAATAGCAACACACTCATTCACGCGCTAGCTCCTGAGCAAATATTTCATGCGCTTTAGCTAAAAGCCGCGCATTTTGCTCTTGGGCGATGAGATTGAAAGGCTTAGTTCTAAAATAAAACACCGGAAAGCCTCTAGGACTTGCTTGGCGACTATGGCTATAGAGTGTGCTTGAACTGGTGGTGATCCCAGCAAAACTTTGGACGCGTCTTGTAGCTAAAAAGCCCTTATTGCGCACTTTTTGCTCCCCCCTTTTTGCCCCCAAAAAGCCCCCTTGGATGAAGAGATGATCTCTAGGTCCTAACTTCACCAACACCCCCGTGCGCTTTTGGAGGCGTTTGAAACGATTCAAACTGAGCTTGTAAATGGCGTTTCTAATGGTAACTTCTAGGGTGTCTATTTGAGATTTTTTGATCTTAGTGAAGCGTCTAATCGTCTTATTAGAGAGATTGTAGCGTGTTCTTATAAGCTCTCTTTGCGCTTTGGTCGTCTTTGTAAGCGTGCGATTAAGCGCATTATTACAAAAGCGCGCCATATCGTTATAAAAATCCATGCTAATCCTTATCATCTTTATAAGAATGGTGTTTGGTCTGAAGTGTCTGTGATTATTAGCTTAGGAGATGGGATGTGTGGGATACTAGAGGATCGCCAATTAAAAACCATGGATTCTAACACCTCTACGCCTAAGGTATTTAGAGGCAGTGTAGATGGTGAGAATGTGGGCGGTTTTGTTTTGCTATCTAGCGGGGCTACACAATATCTCCAAGTAGCAAGCACTTTGCAAGATTACATGAATGTCGCATGCGCCCCGGGATTGCATGACAAAGTCCAAAGTGCCCTAGAAGACTTATTGCAAACAAGAGTTAAAGAAAACACCTTTGATGATTGCAGTGTGATCATGTTGGTTAGAGAAAGCACAGAGCCTTTAAGCTCCTCAGAGCAGAAACTAAAAGTATTTGTGCAAACTCCCCCCAGTATAAACAAAAGCCAAGCTTAAGCGCGCCTAGCGCGTCTTACTTGGCGATGATCTGTTTGAAATTGCCCAAGCTAGGATCAAAGACTAAGAAGCGTTTGGGGATGTTTTTATACTTGATCATGGCGTGGTTGAAATCCTCAATATTGTGCACCGCGATCATCTCAATTTGGCTAATGATGTCCCCATGTTTGAAACCTAATTCTTCGGCTTTGGAATTGGGCTTGACCTCTTGGACAAACACCCCATGGATCTCATCGGGGATACGCATTTGCTTGCGCATATTGGGTGTGAGGGTTTGCACTTTTAGCCCGCTGAGTTGCCCATGGGCACCCTCATGTGCGCTGCTGGTTTCTTTCTTATTGGGGTTTTTGCGTTCGGCTAGCACGAGCGTGGTGGTGTATTCCTTCTTATCGCGCATGTATTTGAGGGTGATGCGTTGGTTGGGGGCTAGAGAGCCAATCATGTTGCGCAACTGCGCGGAGTTTTTGATCTTCTTGCCATTGACCTCTGTAATGAGATCCCAAATCATCAAGCCCGCCCTCTTTGCTGGCGAATCCTTTTGGATGCTAATCACCACCGCGCCCTCTTTGCCATTGTAGCTACCAGCTAGCTCAGAGCTGACATCTTGAATCCCCACGCCCAAATACCCCCTATGGATCGTCCCGGTTTTGATCAGTTGGACGACGGTGTTTTTCACCGTGTTAGAGGGGATGGCAAAACCTATGCCGTGGTTACCCCCCGTGCGCGAGAGAATGGCTGTGTTGATCCCCACCAACCCCCCACGGCTATCAATGAGCGCGCCCCCGGAGTTGCCCGGGTTAATGGACGCGTCCGTTTGGATGAAGTTTTCATAATTGTTGATCCCAATCCCGCTTTTATTGAGCGCAGACACAATGCCCTGAGTCACCGTTTCGCCCACCCCAAAGGGGTTTCCAATGGCAAAGACCAAATCGCCCACTAAAATATCATTGCTATTGGCAAATTTGATACAGGAGAGTCCGGTTTTATTGATCTTAATAACCGCCAAGTCACCATCTGCGTCCGTGCCCACTAAGGTGGCGACATACTCTTTATTGCTCCCAGGCAGAGTTACCGTGATCTTATCAGCCCCATCGATGACATGGTTATTAGTAACAATATAACCATCTGTAGAGATGATCACCCCGCTACCCAAAGCCCTCTCCACGCGATCCTTAGGAATGGAGTTGTAGAGATCCCCAAAGAATTGTTGGAAAAAGGGGTCGTTGAACAACCCCCCGCCCATGAAATTGCTCTTGATCTTCTTTTGCGTGGAGATATTCACCACCGCCTTAGTCGCCTCTTTAACCGAGGTGTTATAAGAATAAATGCTATTAGAACCACTATCTGCCCCTAGGCGCTTTTGCACCTCTGGCATGTCTTGAATTTGGATATGCCCCCCTCCAAGTGCCCCCAAACTCATCGCTAAGGCTACACTCACGCCCAACAGTCGCATTTGTTTTCCTTTATTCTCACAAGTTTAAAAACCCCCATTATACCCAAACTTTTATTTGCCTAAGCCCAAAAAAACGATCACATAGGCGCGCTAAATAGGCGTTAAAAAGGCGTAACAAACACGACTTTAAGAACATGGAAGCCAAATGATGAGCCAAGAGAATAAACGCGCGGGTGTGTATTTTGGCGCGCTATGTGCGCGCCTTGAGGATAAGCGCGCGCAACGCGCGTTCTTGAAGCCTTGGGAGTGTGTAAAGTAGCGCAACAGCGCAACGCGCCTCCCAAAAGAGCGGGGCGTGGTAAAAAGAAAAGGTTTTAAGCTTGGCGCGCCGCGCCAAAGCTCCCCCCCCAACTTCTTAAAATTTAGAAGTTGTAAACATAGTTGAAGAAGACGGAGACATTGCGCTTGTAGGCGATGGTTGTGGTTTCATCACCCAAAGTGCCCTTGAAGTAGTAGTTCACCGCTAGAGGGATTCTAAGCCCGATTTCAAAGCCATGGTGTTTGCTCACATTGGTCCTAAAGCCGATGTTGAGCGGGATTTGGAAGTAACTGGTGTTCATTTGCGCGCTACCTCCTTGTGCTTTGATGCGATTCATCCTGCTGATCCACGCGCTGGCTCCCTTCACATTCCATGTGCTACCTGCTAGCATAAACCCAGCAAAGAGCCCGCTGGTATACTTAGCATCCTTGCTTTCATAGAAGTTATACAAAGCGTCCACACCAGCCCCGTAAACGAAGTTGTCTAGCTCGCTGGTATCCCCGTCCATGAAGGTCCCATGTTGCCAGCTAAAGCTCGCATAGTAGCGCAAGCCCCAGCGTTTCTTTTTGCCAAAGAATTGCTTATAACCAAACTGCACATCGATCCCATACATGTTGCCATTGGAGTTCATAGTCTGCATGGGGCGCGTGGTAGTGGCGGTGTAGTAGGACTTGAGCTGGGTTTCAAGCTTGCTCAAGCTCGCCTTAGCGTAAACGAGCGCCTGGTTGACCGCTGTCAGCGCATTTTTCAAGGATTGCGCTTGTTGCACGGGGTTATTACCACCAGGGAAACCTGAGTGGTTAGAACCTGCGCGAGGGAGCACCATCGCCTGCACTCCGTCCACGCGCGCCACCCCAACAACAGCCGTAGTGGCAGGGGCGTTAGCCTGGATGAGCGCGCCCAAGTCATTGGCAAGCGATTGCTGGAAGTTTTGCAATTGCGTGATGAGATTGCTCAAATTGGCGCGCGCTAGCGTTGGGTTGATAGTGGGGCTAGCGATGATCTGGTTGTAAACATTTTGCACCGCCTGTTCTAGGCTCGCATTGCCTAGGGGATTGTTGTCGGTAACAAAATTTTTCAAGCTCGCCATCAAAGTGCCCAAAGTGGTAGTCCCACTATCGGCAAGATAATTAGCCTGCGCTGTGATCACTGTATTTTGTGCGTCTAAGTAGTTACTCACCATTGAACTGCTATAAGCCCCGCCCACTGTGGTTAAAGAGGTGAGCAAAGTAGCCGCTTTAGTGGCATCCGTATCCGCTTGCAAGAGGGCTTGGGCGGTGGGGTTGCTAGCGATGGCTTGTTGCACCGCGCTGACACGCCCCTGCATGGTGTTCATGCTGGTGAGCAACTTGGTGATCGTAGCAATCTGGGTGGGGGATAGACCAAGGGACTTTTGGGCCTGGGCTAGGCTGATCCCATAGCTATTGGAGTCATTGAGCACCTTCAAGAGCGCGTTGAGGGCTTGGGCGTTGTTGAGCGCGTTGTTGGTGATCGCGCTCACACTGCTAGTGCTATTGAGTAGAGGGGCTAAAGTGGCACTAGCACCGCTGTAAGTTTTCGCCGCGTTCAAGATATTTTGCAGCGCGTCATAAACCAAGCCTGTTTTCATGGAGGCACTAAGATTAGGGCTACTTAGCACCTGACTAACGGCTTGATCCATTTGCGTGGCTGAGGCAGTGCCCAAGATAGCCCCCACAGTAGAACCACTCACCCCATTGGCTTTGAGTTGCACAGCCAAGAGCTGGATAGCACTAGTGGCAGTACTCGCGCTCAAACCGGTCATAGAAACAGAGCCAGCTGTGCCCGTGGGATCATCCCCCACATCTTGGGCTAGCGTGCTCAAAGCCGCGCTCGCGCTCACAGGTCCTGCAAAGCTCCCGCCCTGATCATTAAAGAGATTTTGCGCTTGGGCTACAATGGTTTGTAGAGTCGCAAGATTGGGTATGGTGGTAAAAGCACCTGCCATAGTCGCGGTGGCGGTTTGATAAAGCGCGTCCACATTTTGGACATTGGTGAGGACCTGCGCGATGGCTGGACCAATCCCTGCCGAAGAATCCACCTTGTTGATGATCACCCCATTGACATCTTTGAGCTGGGTGATGAGAGCGTTAAGCGCGGTCATCCAGGCTACCACATCTCCGGGAGCAGAGGCAGCGACATCCCCCTTAATCGTGCCCGCATTAGTTGCGCCAAGGATGGGGGTGAGCGCGCTTTGGACCGCAGTGGCTAGGGCTTTAGACTGATCAGTGTTAGCGGTGGGCAGAGCAGCGGGAGACCCACTCAAGCCCTGCAAATACTGGGATGTGGTGGAATTTTTAGCCAGCGCTTGGATGATGTCCCCAATCACGCTTGCGGAGGTAAAGGTGCCACTTGTGGTCCCAGTGGTGCTAGAACCCGTGGCAAACAAGGTGGTCAAGGCATTGGGGGTAAGCCCAACCAAGCTCCCCGCATTAGCCCCGCTAGAGGTGATAGCGGTGTTAAAGGTGGTCAAAATGCTCGCCACAGAGCCACTATCGGTGGCAGAATTTTTGAGAAACAAGGTGTTGGCGGTGCTAAGTGTAGCGACATTGGTGCCAATGCTATAAGAACCCGCGGTCCCGGTTACCACGCCCCCAACAAGGTCTTTATTGAGTTGTAAGATCGAATCAAGACCCTGCAAGACAGAAACATTGGTGAAATTAGTGGTGGTGAGATCGCCAAGCAATTGGGTAGAAGTCGTGGCAGCTGCCGCTGGACTACTGACACTGTAAAGATTGGAATTGCCCAAATTTGCTGCCTGGCCACTGATGGTGCTCCAGGCGGTGTTGATCCCACTCAAGGTGCTTGTGTTGGAGTTTTGCCCATTGGTGATCGTGCCTGCTGGGAGGTAGTCTGCGATGGTGCTCACTTGCTTTAAGATACTTGTAAGCTGTGTGTTAGCCGTGCCCACAAAGCTATTGCTTGCACTGTTCAAGATACCACTAGAGCTAGAAAGCCCGGCGATCATGGAGTTCCATGTGCTCAAATACCCAAGGTCTGCGCTCACCCCACTAGCAAAGGTGCTGTAACTGGAGTTGATGCTCGCGGTGTCGCTACTCACACTCCCAATGCCCGCGCTACTATTGAACAACCCCCCGCTCCCCACAAGGGCTTTAGCCGCATTTTGGTAGGCTGCAGAGGAGGTGATGTTATTTTTTTGCATGACCATGGCATAGGGGTTAGAGTCGATGGCGTTTTGGACTTGTTGGTTCAAGCCTTCCAAATACTGCAGGCGTTGCACGAGGCGTTGGAGGGTTTGGATGCCACTAGCTCCGCTCAAGCCAGATGCGCCAGTCGCGCTCAAGGCATTGGTGGCTTGGACATTGCCCAGCACTAAAGAGGCGATGTCATCCCCCTTGCCATTGGTGCTTCCCCCTGTGAGGTTATTGAGCAACTGGACATTGTGGGCGTAGATATTCAAGTTTTGCAACAAAGAGAGCGCGTTAGCGGCAGTGCCATCGCTTAGAGCACTCCACAGAGGGCTTAGCGCGCTAGCGGCTTTGATCGCGGCTTGGAAGGCGGCCGCGTTGGTGGAGCTCACACTGAGCAAGCCAGAATTTGCCCCGGTTACATTGCCTGTGAGAGCAGTATTAGCGGTGCTGAGGGTGTTAGCGTCTTGGATCACCTGCGCGATATTGGCCGCGCTATTAGAGCCCGTGATGTCTAATTTATTAGCCAAGAGATTGTTAAGCTGGCTTACCGGATTGCTCGAAGTGCCAAGACCCACTACAGCCTTATAGGCAGTCCACACCCCAGCGGCATTAGAGCTTGGGGTGCTGATGATATTAGTCAAAGCGGCTTGGACAGCTGCGCTGCTCGCGCTCGCGCTCAAGGGTTGGAGGGCTTGGATCACTTGCGTGAGGGTAGCCCCGTCCACTAGGTTGGTGGTCAAAGCGCTGTATTGCGCTTGCACGGTGCTCACAGGTCCCCCGCTAGCAAAGGCGCTAGAATACTGCGTGCTCACTGCTGTGCCCGCGCTATTGAGCACCCCTACCAAATTATTGATAGTGCCAAGATTGTTCAGATTGGTAAGGTAGTTGCTCGCATTAGCATTAGCAGCCATGCCCACGCTAGAATCACCTAGTCCTTGGGAAGTGGGTTGGTTAGCCGCATAAACATTGCTCACATCGCTCAAGTTGCCATTGTTGAAGAAATTCTTGCTCGCGCTATACAAGCCCTGCACAGCGCTATTAAGCGCGCTCAAATCGCTGCTTAGATCGCTGATATTCTTAGCAGAGGTGCTATTGCCCGTGGACACCAAGCCCACCACACTGGTTAAGCTGGTGTTTAAGCTTTGCACGCTGGCATCTGCAAAGCCTAGATTTTGCACCGCGCTCACCCCAGCGGTTTTGAGAAAGCCCTGAATTTGGCTATTGCTAAGCGTGGGGGCAGCGGGTGTAAAAACAGGGGGGGTGGCACTAGAAGCAGTGCCAGCAGGGGCTGTCGCGCCCAAGGCATTATACTGCTGGATCTGGCTGGCGATGGTATTGATGGTTTGGCTTAGATCTTTGAGCGAGAGCGTGCCATCTTGAAATTGGGTCGCCACACTGGGGGAAAACAATCTGCCCGCTGCTAGGCTATTGATAAGCTGGAGGGTGAGATTATTTTGATCAGAGCCGGCTGCACCCAAGAGTTGAGAGGCGATTTGAGAGCTTGCAAAGGCTGCTCCGGCAACACCACCGGTTACACTGCTTGGCAAAATAGCATCGATATTGCTGATATTTGCCGCTACAGTGCCAGGAGATGTTGCACCACTTATGTTAGTGCCCAAATTCGTAATGAGTGTGTTCATGGTGCTGGCATTATTAGTGGCGATGGGATCAGTGGTGAGCAAAGCCACAAGGGTTGCTATAGCGTTGGTGGTGCTATTGCTCTTGTTATCTCCAGCAGTGGCACTCCAAGTCGCCCCTACAAGGGTGTCAAAAGCTTCTTGCACGGGTTTGCTCAAAGCATCCCAGTTGGTTACCACGGTGTTCATGACGGTGTCATTAGTGCTAGTGGCTGTGGAGAGCGCGCCGGCTAGACCCGTGTTAGTGGAGTAGGTGGGGGCTACTGTGGAGCTGGCAATGGTGCTGAGCGCAGTAATGACCGCGTTAGCTGCTTTAACACCATCGGTGAGTTTATTTGGAGCGGTATTGGTAACACCGGAAAAATAACCCGCTAAAGCGTTCATCGCGTCTAAGCCTGTAACAATGCTAGAGGGTGTGGCAGTGCTGGCAAAAACACTGTCAGGGCTACTCAAGCCCTCTAGGGTGGCGATGGCGGTGGGGGTGAGATTAGTTACAGCTCCAGAGCTTAGGTAGGTTTGTGAGCTATTGAGCTGGTTCACAAGCGCGGCTTTGGCTTGGGCGATGAGCCCGTTATTTTGCGCGCTAGCGTTTAGGGCGCCAGAAAGCGTGTTCAAGGCATCCGCCTGCCCGACTTGGTTGCTCTGAGCGCTCTGTGGGGAAGTGATCGCGTCCACATAGGTGTTGAGCAGATTTTCAGACATGAAAATGGCGCGCATTTGGTTTAGGTAGAGGGCTTGGTTATTGAGGTTATCCCCTGATGTGTTGGACTGAGTGGCTCCAGAGTTGAGCGCTTGGTTGGCGGCTGCATTGTAGATACCCTGAGTGAGGATAGAGCTAAGGCTGGTGTTAGAGCTGAGTAATTTACCCAGCGCATTGGTGTTGGCGCTATAAGAGAGCACATTGGAGAGGAGCGTCGCCAAATTGGCGTTGAACTTGGTATTGTAAGTGCTCTGATTGAGCGCGCCTTGCGTGGTGTAGGAGGTGGTGATAGGGTAGCTAGCAGCAGTGGCTCCGCCATAACTTTGCACAGGGTATTGGGTGCTGGTGTTGAAACTCCCCGCATTAGCAGCTGTTGTTTTAGTGGTGTTGGAGCTGACATAGTTGGTGTTTTGCGCCACTAAGGTGTTGATCGCGCTGATTGTGCTCTGCAAGTTAGCATAGGAGCTAGCGCTCCCATTGTTAAACGCCTCATAAAGGACTTTGGCTAAATCGTTACTTAGCGTGGGGCTAGCGCCCGCTGTGAACGCAGCAGTGCCAAGCGTGGCGTTATTGGCGACATTAGAGCCTAGAGCCAAGTTGGTTTTGATTGTGTTGATGTCGTTGAAGATTTGCACCGCGTTTAAGAGCTGTTGGGCACTGGTGCTCGCAGAACTAGAGGAGCTGGTGTTGAGCGCGCCAGCCATTTGCGTGATTGTGCCCGTGTTACCAAATAACGCGCCATAGGCTTTAAAAACCACTTCGTAAGAGTTAGGATTGACAAGCCCTTGGAGCGCGCTAGCCACATCGGTGTTGTAAGCAACGGTGTTAAGTGAGCTAAGTTTGCTAAGCACTTCTGATAAAGTCGCCGTGTTCAAGACATTGTTCGTGATCGCGTTGGCATCGGCTAAGAAATTGGCATTGCCATTGAACGCTTTTAACACGCTGGTGTAACCGCTGCTCATCGCGTAAGTGGTGGTGCCACCGGAGGTAGAGGTGCTAGTAAGCCCCCCACTCACCAAAGAGTTGACATTGGCGATGTCTTGGAGGGTGGTTAAACTGCCGGCTTGCACAGCGTAGGTGCTCCCCGTGCTCGCAGTTGTCGAGGTGAAGAGCGTGTTAGTGCTAGAACCATAGAGCACTTGGTTTAAGTTAGTGAGGCTAGCGCCAAGAGTTTGGGTGCTACTAGGGCTAGAGCTAGTCGCGCTCAACGCATCCAAGATGGAGCTCCCCACGCTAGCGATCGTGGAGATATTGGAGTCCAAAGTGGGGGCGAAATTTTGCCCCGGGGTAACCAAATAGCCCAAATCGTTGGTGATCTTGGTGATATTAGTGTAAATGGTGGTGAGCAAACCATTGGCTGTGCTGGTATCACTGGCATTAGCAAGCATGCTCGCGCTCAAGTTCCCTGTTACGCTCGCAGCGCTGGTGAAAGCGGTGTTGGTGCTATTTAGGGTGCCGGGTGTCAAGGTGTAATAGGGGTTGGAGATGGCTTGCCCAAAGATGTTCTTGGATGCGCTTATACCCGCTAGGGCGTTTCTATAGCCATAATACTGGCTATAGAGGGCATAAAGCGGGTTGATAAGAGAGCTCACCGCATCTAGGTCGTAGGGGTTGGTCCACGATCCCCCATTGCTTTGCAAGATCGTGGAGGTGTAGGTGGAGCCATCGTAATTGGTGAGCAAACCGCCATTACCATAGAGCTGGTAGTTCACAGCTGGGTTAGTGGGGTTGGTGTAGGTGGTGCCGCTCCCAATGGCGTTGATCGGATCGGTCCCGCTGGCTGTGGGGATGTAGATTGTGGGGGTGAGGGAACTCCCATAGCTAGCACCACTAGCAGGTCCGCCCACGGTGTAATTGCCCCCCAAGATGCCAGAGATGGAGTCGACCATTTGTTCGGCGGTGATCTCTGTGGCATCCACGGGCGAGAGACTCAAACAAGCGGCGATGGAAACCCCCAAGGTTTGGAGGACACGCTTGGGACCTCTATTGTTAAACACTTGCATTCAAATCCTTTTTGGTTGTGTTGGTTAGATTAGGGTTGGGAGATAGGGGAGACATTCATTTTTGCGCCAGAATTGGGGGTAAACATACCGTTTGGACCCGTCAAAGTAGGGATACCCACCGGAGTCGTGCTACTAGAGCCGGCGTTTAAGAAAGGGTTGGCCATTTCTGTGGCGATGGGTGCGCCAGAGAGATTATTACTCCCCACCGCCTTTGTCATATTAGAATACTGAAACCCCACACTTCCATAGAATCCAGAGTTTTCTGCACTGAGAATGCAGGGCATAGCCACTAAGAGACCAATCCCTAGAAATTTAGGGATAAATTTTGATTTGAGAATACCAGATTTAAAGCGATTCGTTTTCATCGTTCGTCCTTTCATTGAGGTGCTTGAAATGCCCAGAAGCTGGGAATCTGAGCGTCCCTGATTCTAAGAAAAAGTTACTTATTTTAACCTTAATTAGACGCAGAAGTTTCATTATTGGTCTCTTAGTGGCTATGCCCTGCATTCTCAGTGCAGAAAACTCTGGATTCTATGGAAGTGTGGGGTTTCAGTATTCTAATATGACAAAGGCGGTGGGGAGTAATATGCCCTATGGTTTCACGCCTGCAGGTGTGGACATTGCCAACCCCTTTTTGAACGCCACGGGCACTATGAACTCTAACGACAGCACCCTACCTAACCAAACCACGGTTACAGCAGGGAGTCATGCCGGTCAAAAAATGAATCTCAATTTCCCTAATCCCTAACTAACCCTCTTCACCTTAAAGGACTGACATGCGACAAGAACTCTCTGCTAGCCCCTATTCTTTGGGCGCGCCCAAGCGCGTACCCTTGTTGAAAACCATCAGCCTAGCGTTGGTGGGTTGTTTTAGTTTTTCAGGTGTGGATGCCACCGAATCGTCCGTTGAAGTCTACAACATGGTCAACTCCATCGCCGGACTCTTGGGAGGCAACTACCAATTAAACAGCTCAGGGGGCACAACCAGCACCCAGACCAGCTTTGGTGCTAGCGCGCCTAGCACATCATGGGAACTGTGGCTAATTCTACCCCTGGCGGTGCGCCGGCGTATGGCAACATCCAAAGCCCCCAAGCTGGCTATACCTATCCCATCGGGGCATCTGGTGCCAATGACAACCCCCAAATCACCTCCTATAACCTCTATGGAAAAGGGGGGCTTTTTGGGCAACTTGCTAGCTCTAGCACCTATAGTTTTGACACCAACTACCAAAACATCTACCCCACCGCAGTGGGCGGGGCTTTTGGGGTGAGCAATATCCTAGGGCAACTAGGGTCGGCTGCGCGTGCGGCTTATAACTACCGCGCCGCCTTCAGTGGGATACCCTCCAACCAAAACATTGGTAACATCACCAGTGCCACGACACCGGTTACCAACAACCCCAATATCCCCAGCCCCTACTACAAGGTCGCTAGCACATCTCCGGGGACAGTGAGCGGGAATCTCACCCAGAGTTTGTTGAGCAGTGGAGCCAATCTCACCACCGCGAACGCCACGCTCACCAATTTGTATGACAATATCAAAACGGTAAGCGGGCAACTCTCTATCAACACCGCTAACAACACGATCAACGCCTCCCCCAATGTCATGAACGCCTTTGACACCACCATTTCTAGCACGGGGGGCAACTTCTTGAGCGCGCTTTCTGCAGGGAGTAGCAACGCCTTGAGTAGCGATTTGAGCGCGCTTAACACCTTGCTCTTTAGCGCCCCCAACACTACGGCAAATTCTATCATCACCAACACCGGTGTAACAGCTGGGACTAGCGCGACTCAATACAGCTACACCCAAGGGAGCCTAGAAGCCCTCAACAGCTTGAGCAATATCAACTCCCTTGTGGGCGGGTTGGTAACAGCCACCACGACCAATGGCACCACCACCTACGCCCTCAATAGCAATTACACCAATGCCTATGTCGCTTTGGGAACAGCTGCGGCTAACAAATCCACTGCCATTGAGCTCATCAACCAGATCGCCAACAACACGCGCAACACTTCAGACCTAGGCGCGGTGGTCAAAGAGCTAGTCGCCCTCTACCCCACCAACACCTCCGCTGTCCCCACCACGGCACAGATTGCCAGCGGGCTAAACTCTAGCCTTGTCAATCCTGCCAACGCCTCCAATGTCTTCACGGCGTGGAAGGAATTAGTGGGGACCTCCACATCGCTTAGCGGTAGCCCCAGCGTCTTGAGCGTGCTCCAAAGCGCGCTAGGCGCTAGCAATGACCCCGCCCAAGCTCTCATCAATGCCTTGCAACTCAGCCAAGATGCCGCCGCGTTGAATGGCGCTTTAAGCGGAGCGTCTATGAAGAGCGGAGCCAATGTGAATTTAACAGGGCTTGTTGCTAGTTTTGGCACCTCCACAAGCGCCCCAAGCATTAGCTCTCAAACTTACTTGCAAACCCTCCAAAGCGCGTTTAGCAACAATGGGGCTTATGCCGGGCTTACCAGCGCGCTCAAGGGCTTGCAGGGTCTAGTCAACACCAACACCTTCACCTCTAATAACACCCAACCCGTGAGTGCAACCACAGCCTCCAACCAAGCGGGCAATGCTAACCCTGCCACTGACACCACAACCTACCCAGGAACAGCCAATGGGAGCAATGTCAACACCTCCTGGAGCACACAAAGCATCAACAACAACGCCACTTACCAGCAAGCCCTCAACGGCGCGCTGGGAAAATTGCTCGCTGGGGCGATCAACTACAATAACTTGAGCACCACCCTAGAGGGGATGCTCACCAATAGCAGTGCGGTGGGCAACCAACAAGCCCTGCTCAACTCCATCGCCAATGCCGGGATCGCCAATGTGGTGAGCAATGCCGCCTATAGCAACACCTATACAGCCCCTAGTTGGTCCAATAACCAAGCTAAGGTGCTCAACGAACTCCAAGCCATCAACTACTCTAAGGGGCTTTTAGACGCGTATATCAACGCCATCACCGGTCCCCAAATGGTGGGTAACCAGCTCAACCAAGCCGCCGCGCTCTCCTATTTGGATCAAGCCCTCAGCGCGCCCAATAGCCAAGCTGGACTCATCTCCCAAACCATAGCCGCCATTAAGAGCAACCTCAATAGCTCGCTCTCTGTGGTCCCTTTGAGCGTGAGCACCATGGACAATCTCTTGACACAAGCAGGGATCTACAGCAGCGCAAACCCCTCGTTTCTCAATAGCGTTGTTGCCTCTGGTTCTAAGGAACTCCTCAGTGTGTTCAATAACTTAAGCACTGTGCAAAACACTTTGAGCGGTGTGGGGGCTGGGGGGTCTGGTGCCTGGACTGCCTACAACACCACGGTTGGTGCCAGCAATGTAAAAACTATGGTGAGTAATATCACTACGGCTGTGAATGCGATCACAACCAATTTGGCAAATGGCACGCTCACAGAAGAGAGCGCACTCACAACTGCTCTTAAAGCGGCAAGTATTTCTGAAACAGACTATCCAGCTGTAGCCGCCTATGTGATCGCCCAAAGCATCACCTCTAAAACAGCAGTCAACACCCTCCTAAAAGGGTGGGGGGATGCCACCACTAAAGGGGTTGCCTATAGCGATGATAAAGGCACTGAGACCGCGGCGGGAACAGCCTACACGGCTATAGTCGGTGCCTCCACAGCCACAGGCTCTTTGGCGTGGTATAACACCCTGATTAACTCTGCCCCCGGCACCTCCAGCGCTGGCGACATCACCTCTCTCATCCAAAGTGCCACTGCGCTCAACACTGCCATGAGCGCTTTAAGCACGGCTATGGGAACTAATTTGCAAAGCTTGGTGCAGAATGTGAGTTCTAGCGCACTCACCGCCTTTAACGACAATCTAAACATCATCAACCCCACGCAATCTAGCCAATGGCAAGATGGCGCGATCACCAATGCCTCTCAGGCTCTTAGCGCGTTGCAAACCAAGATCAGCGCGATTGAGGGGCAGTTGGCTAGCTGGAATGATGTCAAGCCCGGATCCACCCCCGGAAAACCCACCCTCAATATCCCCCTAGCGGGCATGTTGACTAATGCCAGCACCGCCACCAGCGCGCAAAACCTAGGCTATGCCAGCGCGAGCGTGAACACCATGCAAACCCAGTTAAGCGGTGTGTGGGACATCTTAAATGGTGCAAGCTCACTCACCACCACCAATTTAAACAACGCCTATTCTCAGGTGAGCACGCTCAGTGGCAATATCGCTAGCCTCTACAGCGCGGGAAAAAACTTCTTTAGCAATGGCAACCTCAATAGCGCAGCGCCTACTGGCTTGCAAGGGGGCGTGGTCGATGGCATGGGCAGTTCTAATGCCAGCAACTACTTCACCAACCTCACCAATCTTTACACCATCACCGGCTTGATAGGCTCCGTGGTCAACTCCGCTAAAGATGCCACCTCTAGCGCCTATAACACCGTGTTTGTAGCTCCTACAACTGGCGGTAACAATTTGCTAGCTAACATTGCCACGCAAGTAGGCACTAGCGGAGGGAGCACGGGCTTATACAACAACTTAGCCGGCACAGCAGACATGGAACAGTTGGTGCAGGTGCTTTTGAACGCGAGCAGTTATTCTAGTAGCTTTGTGTCTGGCAATGACAATAGCTACACCCCGCTGGCTAACGCTTTAAATGCCGCCGGGCTTAATAAAGCGGGCACAGATTACACTGGCAAAATGGCTGCGGGCATTTGGGCCGCTTGGCAAAGCTTGGTGGGCACTAATGGGAGCAGCGGTTATCTAGGCACGCTCAATGGGGTGATCTCCTCTAACAACTCCGCCAACGCCCAAAGCCTTAGCACCGCAGCCGGGGTTGCCCAGCTCATCAGCGATGCGGCTAATTTGCAAGCGGCTAATAATCTCTTGGCGGGTTATTACAGCACGAAAGACTCAAAAGCCGTTGCAGGCACGATTGTCTCCTCTAATGGGAGCAGCCTTAGCAGTGGGAATGGGACATTCACCATCAGTAGCGTCAATGGGGGGCAGTTTGCAGACGCGGTGAGTGCAGCCAATAGCCTAGGAGCCTTGCTCAAAAACTTGAGCGCGACCAGCACGGCGTATTTGAGCGATCCTAGCCAGACCAACACCTCTACGGCGGTTACTAATGTGATCAGTCTCATCAACGCGCTCAATAGCTACAACCACAATCTAGGGCTCTTGACTTCTTTGACAGGAAGCACCAATGCGGGCAAAATCGCCTCAGATGTGGTGAGCTATTTGCAGGGCGATGCCGCGCTCACAAATTTAACCAAGAGCGGTTTGCAATCAGAGCTCCAAACCCTCCAACAGCTCGCCAACCGCTTGACCTATTTGCAAGACTTGCAAACTAAGGTGCAAGATGCCATGCAAAACAACCCCTACGCGTTGGTGATGCAAAAAAACGCTGTGCTCACCTCCAATAGTTATCAGGACGCAGCCGGTGGGTTGTTTAGCACCCTTAATAGTGGCAAAGGGCTTTTAAATAGCAGTGTCGCAGGGCAGTATGCTAGCTACAACTCTACTGCGAAAACTTATAGCCTAGATAGCAATTTTAGCAATTTAGGCACGCTTGTGAGCGCGGATGCGACTAATATCAACGCCTGGAACGCCACCATTGATGATTTGAGCAATTCTAGCAGCAGCTTGCTCAACGCCGCCGCGCTAAGCAACCCCACAGCGGTTTCTAATGCCGTCTACCAAATGGGGCAGATGTCTAGCGCGGCTTATGGCATTGTGGGGTATTTAAATGGCAGTGTGAGCAACAACCAAAGCGCGGTGGGGGCTGTCAATGGTAGTTACGATGCTGTCAACGGTTGGCTTACAGGTAAAACAACGCCGCTTAGTGGCAGTAACTTCACTGGCAGCACAACTTTGAGCATCCCAAACTTGTTTAAAGGTGTGAACTCCACGACCACCACCATGCTAGGAGCCATGCAAGCCATCCAAGCGCTCAACAGCGACCTTAAGGGAGGACTAGTTGGAGCGGTAGCACTTAATAGTGCGGGGAATAACCCCTACCAAGAACTTGTGGGTAGTTTTACAACCGCAACCACAGGGATAAATCCCTTGATCACCGCAGTAACGGCAGCACTTGGATCAAATGCCGCTGATGGGACCATAAACACGGATGGAAATAATCTTGACACCATTACCGAGATCGGTGGCTCTAAGAGCGTGGCAGGCACTGCCAACGCCGTGGGTGTGATCTCTGGCATTGTCAAAGCCCTAGAGAACAACCCCACTGCGGCTGCAGGCATCACGGCTGCGGCCGCAGATATCGCTGCAAAAAAAACATATGCAGGTGGTGATGATGTTACTGCAGCTGTTGTCAGCGCCCTTACCCCTGTTTTGGGGACAACAGGGGTTACACAATTTACGGGGTCAGTTAGTGCAACCAACGATACTAATGCCGCAGCTTTGATCACCGCAGTAGCAAACCTCCTTGCTGGTGATTCTACTCTGAGCGCGCTCAATAATGCGATCAATGGCGGGGTTACCTTGAGCGACACCTCGCCCGGATCTGTGGCTGCTAGTATCCAAACCGCCATGCAAACCGCGCTGAACTTTTACAACAACTCTAGCGCCGCCACAAACGCGATCGCTGCAGCTCTTTTAGGCACCAACACCACCACAGCCGGGACCATCACCCCCGCACAGATCGCCGCGATGGGTAGTATTGTGAGTAGCGTCGGCCAAGTCTTTAACGCCGACAACATCACCGCCCCTAGCTCCAGCTCTGCGGGCACGCTCAACGCCGTCCAAGCGTTGGTGCAGTTTGTGAGCACTTCGGGCAACTCTCTTGTAACCGGTAGCGTGCCTGCTTCTGGCAGCGCTCCTACCTCTTTAGCCCAAGCAATGGCAGTTGCCCTCGGTGTGGCGCCTAAGACTACAATCAACACCACGCTGTTTGAAGGCTACACCCCACAACAGCTTGCCGCTGCGGCTACGAGTGTGCTCTCTAATCCTGCCACGCTCGCGACCACTGCCAGCAATAAGTTAACCCTTCAACAAAACTTGATGAATTATGCACTAGAACAAGTGTTCACCAATGCTGGCAACTATAGCAAAGCCCTCAGCGCGCTCACGCCCCTTTTGAATTCTAGTGCCTCTACAAGCAGTTTGACTAATGCGGCGGTGGCTAACGCGACCAGTGTTAAAAATATTGAGAACATGCTAAACCCCTCTAACACCAGCGCGGCAAATGGGAAAGCCATCAGCGTCAACACCACCACGGGGACCATCAGCACCGCTAACATGAACACCATCGCCGAGCTTTTGGGCGCGATGACCACCCAAAATGGACGCGTGGACACCCTCACACAAGAGCTCCTTGGCACGGGCAACCTTGGCAAGGTTTTAAACGCTGTCCAAGCTAACAGCGCCGCGCAGACAGCTGCGCTCTCTAAGTTGGGCACTACTAGTATCTACACCGCTAGCCAAATCAGCACAGCGGTGCAAAACTATAAAGACGCGCTCAATGGTAAAACAGGGCTTATCCAGGCGCAGGTGGATTTGATCCTAGCTAACCCACAAAACAGCGCGGGGGCACTGCTTAGCAGTCTATCAAGCACCTCCAACACAAATAGCTTGGCTGCCCAGCTTGCTACCTTGAATCAAGATGTGAGCGGGGGGCTCAACACCCAGATCAACGATGTGGTTACCGGGTTGCAAAACATGTACACTGAGATAGCCACCCAAACTCGCATCAACCCCAATAGCGTCAACTCTGGTTTCAGTGCCTTGCTCGGTGCGTTGGAAAATCTACAATCCCAGGTGTTAAACCAACTTGCGGCTAACACCACGCCCTCTGATGCAATGGTGCACCAAGGGGGCATGTATGCGATGGTGGATGGGCAAAAAGTGGGCTTGCAAGCCTTTGAAGTGCCTAATGCCCAAAATAATAGCCCCACCACAGCGAGCACCACGACCCTTAAGTCTATCTTGGGCAAGATCAATGACACCATCGCCCAAGTAACAGCGCTCCAAGCTCGCTTGATGCAAAACCCGCAGTATGCTAGCGTTCTTATGCCCACAAGGGGGGCGCTCAACACTCTGCCCATGCGCACCATCAACTCCAATGGGAACATGTATGGGATCGATGTGCAGTTTGGCTATAAGCAATTCTTTGGCAAAAAGAAACGCTGGGGCTTGCGCTACTATGCCAGCTTTAGTTGGCAACATGGGACCTTCATGGACGGAGATACCAGCGAGCTAGACAACTTCGTCTATGGGGCGGGTGTGGACGCGCTCTATAACTTCTATGAGAGCAAAGACTCCAAATACACCAGCGGGCTCTTTGCTGGGTTTATGCTAGCGGGCTCTAGCTGGAATGTGAAGGGGGCTAGCGCGTGGATCAGCAGGATGAATCGCATCAAAGCACAAGGAGGTAGCGCACAAATGAACACCAGCTACTTCCAAATCCCGCTCAACATCGGCTTTAGAACCAATGTGAGCAAACACCATGGCTTTGAAATTGGCTTGCGCATTCCTTTGGCGGTGAATTACTACTTCAAGGGCGAGTTAGACGGCAATAAGGAAACCATCGCCTACAAGCGCAATGTCTCCGTCTTCTTCAACTATGTTTACAACTTCTAAATTTTAAGAAGTTGGGGGGGGGCTTTGGCGCGGCGCGCCAAGCTTAAAACCTTTTCTTTTTACCACGCCCCGCGCATTGGGGGGGGCGTTGCGCTGTTGCGCTACTTTACACACTCCCAAGGCTTCAAGGGCGCGCGTTGCGCGCGCTTATCCTCAAGGCGCGCACAGCGTGCGCCAAAATACACGCCCGCGCGTTTATTCTCTTGGCTCATCATTTGGCTTCCATGTTCTTAAAGTCGTGTTTGATACGCCTTTTAACGCCTATTTAGCGCGCCTATGTGATCGTTTTTTTGGGCTTAGGCAAATAAAAGTTTGGGTAAATGGAGGGTTTTACCCTGCACGCGCGCTAAAGCACTTTAAGTTTCCCACACTCTTCAAGCCCTGTGGGTTTTCTTAACGCCCCTTTAAGCCTGGTTAAGCCAGCTACTCTAGTGCTGGGCGATTGATTTTTTAGGGACGCGCGCGCTCACGCCTTTTTAAGCCTCATCTAGGATCAGCCTAAAAAGGGTAGCGCGCTAGGGCGATCTGTAAGTCTTTTGGGGTGTCAATGCCCATGCTCTGGCTAGTAACCACACTCACCCCGATGGGCTTGTGGTGGTAAAGCGCGCGCAACTGCTCGAGCTTTTCGATCTCCTCTAGGGGGCTTTTTTCTAGGGCGCAAAACTCTAGCAGGCTGTGCGCCACAAAGCCATAAATCCCAATATGCCCCAACAAAGGACACTCCCCCCCCTCACGACTAAAAGGGATCAAGGCGCGCGAAAAATACAGCGCGTGCTGTGCGCCTAAGACCACCTTCACCACATTGGGATCGCGCGCCTCTTGCTGGCTAATGACCTTGGCGCAGGTGTGCATGAATGGGGTATTCTTGGCTTGTTCTAACAAAGTGGCGATCACCTGGGTTTCTAAAAAGGGTTCATCGCCCTGCAAATTGAGCACCACGCTAGAGGGGCTTAAGCCTAAAATCTGGCAAGCCTGCGCGCAACGATCCGTCCCGCTGGTATGCGTGGGGCTGGTTAGAATCGCCTTGATTTTAAAATCCTCGCACATATTCAAGAGCTTCACATCATCGCAAGCCACCACCACCTCATCTACGCTTAAAGCGTTGCGCGCCGTGCGCACTAGCATGGGCAAGCCATGGATGTCTGCTAGGAGTTTTTGGGGGAAACGCGTGGAGTTGAGTCTGGCCGGGATTAAAATCATGGTTTAGCCTTTGTATTCTGGGTGCGGATATTTCTCATATGCTCAGCGTAGTAACGGCTAAAGACATGGACACCCTGTTTATTTTTCACAAAGTAAAGAAAATTCGTTTTAGCCGGAAAGAGGGCGGCTTGGATCGCCGCGTTGCTGACACTGCCCACGGGCATGAGGGGTAAACCCTTGTGCTTATAGGTGTTAAACGCGCTATTGTCCTGCAAAATGCGCTCTTTGGTGATCTTGCTGTGCGAATACTTGCCATAATTCAAGCTCCCATCCATTTGCAAGGGCATGCCCTTGTCTAAGCGCCTGAAGATCACTCCCGCGATCAAAGGCATCTCTTTAGTATTAGCCGCTTCTTTTTGCACAATGGAGGCAATAATGAGAGTTCTCTCCCATTCCTTGGGATCGTAGCGCCCTAGGAGTTTAAGGCTGAGTTGTTCGTAGTGTTTATTGGCATGCGCGATGAGATAGTCCATTAAAGCGTGCGCGCTAATCCCTAGAGCAAAGCGGTAGGTGTCTGGCACAATGCCCGCTTCTTTGTAAAGGGCTTTGTTATTGTAGGCTTTATAGAGCGCGTCCTCTTGGAGGTTGAAAGTGGTGGCTAGGTCTTGGATAAAGAAGTAAAGGGTTTCCCCCGGAATGAGGGTTACATTTTTGTAAATCTTTTTAGACACGCCCAAAGCGTGTAAAAAATCCCCCTTGCTAATTTCTCCCCTAGCATCGATGGGGATAGAAATATAACCACTCTTAGGGGTTTTCCACAACCCCAAGGCACCCATTAGGCGCAAAATCCACAGGTCTAGGGCGTTGCAATCAGCATCGATATGGCGCGCCATGTGTTGCAATGAACCACTGGGGATGTAAACCACGCTGTAAGATTTTATAGGTATACTCAAATAAAACAGCAAGCAAAGCCCCATGATCAAAGCGATCTCTAAAAGAATGCTCCGTCTTATCTTCCTGTGTGGCGCGGTGGGCGCGTTATTATTGGGCGTGTTCTTAGTCTTAAAAAATGGCATCCATATCTCTTCTTTACGGGTGGGCAAACTCCAAATAAGCCGATTGTATCTAAAACTCGATAATAAATTTGTCTTGCATGTCGGTCAACTAGACATCTCCGCCCTGCTAAACCACCAGCCCAAAAAACCCCCTCCCAGTGTGGATAATATTGTGCAGGGGGTGCGCTACGCCCTGCTAGCCCTCTCTTACTTCCAAGAATTGCAGGTCCAAGAGATTGTGATAAACCCTAGGGCTAAAATCCATGTGCGCTTTGATGGCAAAACCTACCGCGTGCGCTGGCCGGGCGTGCTAGACTCCCAGTTTAGCCTAGCAAATGACAAGGATTTGCGCCTAGAGGTGTGGCATTGCCAACTAAACCCCTACCATGTGCGCGCCAAAGGGCATGTGCGCTACTCTAGCATCGCTAGACAGCTAAGCTTTGCCCTAGAGGCATCCCCGCTCAACGATCTAGCCTCTTTGCGCCCCTCACACCTGCAAGCGCGCATCCATGGCTTGAGCGATTTTAACACCTTGAATCTAGACCTTAGCACCAATGAGATCACCCATTTAGATTTTCTCAAACCCTATTTTCCTGAGGGTAGCCACCCAGTCGTGCAAAAATGGCTGTTTGAAAATATCGAGTTTTCCAGCGTGCGCGTGCTAGAAGCCAAAGCCCTTTTGCACCTCAAAGACAAGCAATTATTAAAAAATCTCTTGGATCAAATCAGCGCGCGCGCGCTTGTCAAAGACGCCCGCGTGCTCTTTGCGCCCACCCTCTCCCCCATTGTGGCTAAAGAGGTAGCCCTTGATTTGCAAAAACGCACCCTGTCTATCACCCCCAAGCATATCCGCTATGAAAACATGCCCTTGGAGCACTCCAGCGTGCAAATTAGAAATCTGGGCAAGGGGTCTTACTTGAGCGCGGACATCAAAATCGCCCCCAGCCCCTCGTTTAAAAGCGCGCTAAAGATTTTGCAAGCCTACCACATCACCCCGCCTATTAGCAAACTCACCTCCCTTCTTAGCGCGGATTTACTCTTAGGCGTGCAATTCATCCCCCATGCCAGCCCTTTGATCTCTATTCAGGGCGATGTGCTGGTGCACCCGGGGAATTTTTTGCTCTATGGCTACCCCTTTTCTAGCCAACAAGCCACCCTCACTTTAGACATTACCCCCAAATACCGCCAAATGTGGATCAACACCACCCACACGCGCTATTACAATATCGCCGATTTAAATGTGAACATGAACCTCGATTTCACCCAAAAACACCTCTTGGGGAGCGTCGATGTCAATAAGATCCAACTTAGCACCAATAATGCCATCAACACCCAGCCCTTTAGCCCCACAAGAAGCGTGTTCAAAGCTCCCTCCAGCGCGCCTAACATCGCCCACCTGCCCAATCTCTTAGCCCAGAGTAAATCCATCTTAGAGCAGCGTATCCAAGCGTTAATCCGCGCGCAAAACCAAGAGAGATTCACCCAAGATATTATCTACGCCACCCCAGACACCCTGCCCAGCATAGATTTTGACCTAGATTTTTCTGCTGAACAAGATTGGCGTTTCCACAGCGCTAATTTAGACATCCAAGGGTCTTTGCAAAAGGGGATGTATGCGCTAAAACTCCAAGATTTAAAAAAACTTCTCCCCATTTCTCCCCTATTGCGCTATTTTGGGATCAAAAAGGGCGCGCTCCATCTTAACACCAAGGACTTCAAGCGTGTCGAATTTGTGGGCAGTGTGGAAAACCGTCTCCCCTTGTATCGGCGCGATGGCACACCCTTAAAAACTCTCTCTTTCTTAGGCACCTTTAAGCCCGAGAGTGTGGAATTTTTCACCCCTGATGGCTCTATTATGGGGCAGATCAAGGGGGGGCAACGCGCCTTTTTTTTCAACGACATCAATTTCAATTTAGACGCGTTTCTCAACTCCAAAATCCCCTTTATCAAAGAGTTGCTCACCCCGGCTAAACACAAGCCCACCAAAGCCCAGATTCGCGATGAAAGCGCGTTTATCCGCGCCAAACAGGATTACGAAAAACGCCACAATATTTTCCCCAACTCCACCATTATTAGCGCGAAAAACACGGCGATCCTCTTTAAATCCTTCCCCTTAGTGTTGGATAACGCCCGCTTGGTGGTGCGCGATGGGCGGGTGATGATCGATGGGGCTTACCACAACGCGATGTTGCGCGCGGACATCATCCATGGCGATGTCATTGTCAAGGCGGATAATTTTGGGGGGGATTATCTCAACTTGGCTTTGCAAAGCGTGCTCTCTGCAAATGTGATCGGGGGGGGACTTTATAGCCTAACGGGGGTTTATAGGGATCAAGTCTTCAATGGGGAATTGCGCATGCAAAACACCAGCATTAAGAATTTCAAGGTCTTGCAAAACATCGTCAATATCATCAACACCATCCCCTCTTTGATTGTCTTTAGAAACCCGCGCTTGGGCGCACATGGTTATGAGATCGCTAAGGGGCGCGTGGTTTTTGGGCTAAGCTCAGAGTATTTGGGCTTGGAGCATATCCAACTCACCGGCACAACTTTAGATGTAGATGGCGATGGCATCATCGAGATGGCGGGCAAAAAGAAAATAGACATGTCCTTGGACATCTCCACGATCAAAGCCTTTAGCAATGTGATCAACAAAATCCCCATTCTCAATTATCTCATCTTGGGCAATAAGGGCAAAATCTCCACCCATGTGCAGGTAGGTAACACACTCAATGATCCTTCTGTCAAAGTTACCCTAGCCAAGGACATCGCCCAAGCTCCTTTTAAGATATTAAGGCGTATTTTCACCCCCATAGACATCATTGTGCAGGAAATTAAGAAAGGACTTGCCCCCCATGACTCTGCTAGATTGCCAGAAGAACCAACGCTACACCATCCTAGAGATCAAGGGCACTGATGAAGCGCTAAAAGATCGCTTCCTTTCCTTTGGGATCCACGCGGGCGTGGAATTCACTTTGTTGCAACACTCGCTCAAGCGCGCCACCTTTAGCATCGCCATCCACAACGCCCAAGTGGCTTTGCGCGCCCATGAAGCCCAGTTATTAGTGGTCGCCCCTATATGAATCGCGATGCAAAAGCTCCCATTATCAAGGCGCGCCTATTAGCGCATTTTGGAGCGGCTGACACGCAATTACGCTACCGCAACGCTTATGAATTATTGGTCGCGGTGATCCTCTCAGCCCAATGCACCGATCAACGCGTCAATGCGATCACTCCCGCGCTCTTTGATCTCTACCCCACTCTAAACGCGCTAGCCCAAGCCCCTTTAGACAGACTCAAAGAGTGTATCAAGAGCGTTTCCTACCCCAATAATAAGGCTAAATACTTGATCCAGATGGCTAAAGAGGTGTGTGTGCGTTTTGGAGGGCAAATCCCAAGCACCCAAGCGCAACTCAAAAGTCTTCCGGGGGTGGGGCAGAAAAGTGCTAATGTGTTGTTGTCCGTGTATTTCAAGCAAAATTACTTGGCGGTGGACACCCATGTCTTTAGGGTGAGTCATCGATTGGGTTTGAGTCAGGCTAAAACCCCTTTGCAAACAGAGAGGGAACTCAGCGCGCTCTTCCAAGACGATCTAGCCTCTTTGCACCACGCTTTGATCGCCCTAGGGCGCACGCTGTGTGCGGCGCGTAAACCCCAATGCGCCGTGTGTTTTTTAGCCGATTTATGTGAAAATAAAAAAAACGCCCGGCGCTAAAGCTAAATGCAATAAAATCTAGTTATAATACAAGCTATCCCAAAGAGAGAAAAGAGTATGGATCCACAAACCGGTAAAGATGTGCAAGGTGTCAATATCCAAACTAACCCCGCTTTGAGCGCGTTAACCCCGGTCAACCCTAAGATCAAAAAGCAAACCACTCTCAACCCTAGGGAGATCGAACTCACCACTTATTTAGAAGAGTTGATAGAGGATTACAAGGGGCTCTTGGACATGGAGGTAACTTTTATGGCCGATTTGGGCGCGACCTCCATCCCTTTGGGCGAGGTGTTGCGTTTTGAGCGCGGTTCGGTGATAGATTTGCAAAAGCCCGCTGGAGAGAGTGTAGATGTCTTTGTGAACGGGCGCGTGATTGGCAAGGGCGAAGTGATGGTTTATGAGAAGAATTTGGCGATTCGTCTCAATGAGGTGCTCGATTCCAACGCAATCGTCTATTACATTGCCAAGGACATGTAATTTTCTCTATGGCGCGCGTTCTTGGGTGGTTTCTTGGTGTACTGGTGTTCTCCTCACTCTGCTACGCCCAAAATGTTTTGCAACAGATCCAGATCGCCCCGCTTGAGGGCGCGGGTGTTGCGCTCAATTTGATCTTTAAAGACCCCCTAGAACAAACCCCCCAGATCGCCGCCAATCAGGTGATCACCTTGCAACACATAGTCCCCTTTGTGCCCAAGACACAGCGTTTTGGGCAGGGACCCTTGCAATCTTTAGACATTTATCCTAAAAATGGCGCGTTATTTATTGTCCCTAAGAGCACCTCCCTATTTAGTGTGCGCGCCAAACTCTCAGCGGATAAAACCTATTTGCGCCTAGAATTTCTCCCCCTCATTCTCACACCCCTTAACCCCCCTTCTACCCCCCCCAAG
>NZ_QXQR01000016.1:0-26890 GCF_003660355.1 Helicobacter sp. L8 | reverse complement strand
CCATATCCAAGACTTGCAAGCCCAACTCCGCCAAGCCAAACAACAACCCCCCCCCCACTCCACAAGATCAAGACAATCAAGATGATCTAGAGCTAGAACAAGAAGCCCAACGCCTAGACATGCTAGCAACGCGTATCCAAGCCTTTGAGCCGGAGCATCCTTTAGAAATTCAAGAAGGAGGGATAGAAATAGACTATGGTTCTAGGGGCTTTGAAAATCTCAAGCACAAAGACATCGCCACCCATGAAAATAAACTCTTGCGCACCCTGACGGCGGACAAATTGATCCCGGCCTTTCTCATCACTCCCATTAGTTCGCAATTAGCCGGTAAAGTGATCGCGCAGGTAGAAAGCGATGTCTTTGCTAACATGGGTAAAGCGGTGCTGATCCCCAAGGGATCTAAGGTGATTGGCTATTACAACAATGACAACAAGATCGGGGATTACCGCTTGAACATCGTTTGGACGCGCATCATCACCCCCCATGGCATCAATATTATGCTCACCAACGCTAAGGGGGCTGACATCAAGGGCTATAGCGGGCTAGTGGGGGAGGTGATCACACATAATTTCCAACGCTATGGCATGCCCTTGCTGGTTTCCACTCTCTCCAATGGACTCTTGATCGCCCTAACCTCAGCCATCGCCAATAAAACTGGCAAAAACAATTTATTTGGGGATTTTCTCTTGATGCAACTCACGCGCCAAACAGGCATGGGTTTAAGCCAAATCATCGCCCAAATCCTCAAGGACAAGAGCAAGCTACATCCCATCATCATCATTAAAGAGGGGAGTCGGGTTTTTATCTCGCCCAATTTAGACATCTTTTTCCCCATCCCCAAAGAGGGCGAAGTGATGGCAGAGTTTTTCCAACATTAATTTAGTTATGGTAGCCTTGCTGGATCGAATGGAGTAAGGAAGCCCGATGAGAGTGTATTTTTTTGCCACTTGCTTAGGAGGGGGCGTTTATAGCCACACGGCTTTGAATTGTATCAAGCTCCTCCAAAAAGAGGGGGTGGAGGTGGTGTTTAAAAAGGATCAAACCTGTTGTGGGCAACCTAGCTATAACTCGGGTTATTACAATCAAAGCCGCCAAATCGCTTTACATAATATCCGGCTCTTCAAGCAAGATTACCCCGTGGTGGTGCCCAGTGGTTCTTGTGTGGGGATGATGTCCCATGACTATTTAGAACTCTTTGAGGGGCATAAAGATTATGAGGAGGTCAAGCACTTTTGTGCGCGAGTCTTTGAACTCTCAGAGTTTTTAGACAAGCAGTTAGAAGTGCGCTACACGGACATAGGCGCGCCCATCAAGGTTACATGGCACTCTAACTGCCATGCCCTACGGGTTTCTAAGGTGATTTCTAGCGCAAAAAAACTCATCGCCCAGCTAGACAATGTGGAGTTGGTGGAGTTAGAAAGAGAGGAGGAGTGCTGTGGATTTGGGGGGACCTTTGCGGTCAAAGAACCAGAGATTTCTTATGCGATGGTGCAAGATAAGATCAAGGACATTGAAAGCCGTCAGGTAGAGTGTGTGCTCTCGGCTGATGCGGGCTGTTTGCTCAACATTAGCGGGGCGATGGCTAAGATGCGTAGCAACACCAAGGCGATGCACTTTTATGACTTTTTAGCCCAAAGAGTGGGCATAGGAGCTTAAATGACACACACCACCACCCATAGCGATCAAGATTACGAAAAAGTCATCACAGAAAAACTAGGCGATGCACAATTACGCACCAATTTACGATCGGCGATGGATACGCTGATTCACAAGCGCAGGGATTTATTAGCCAGCCGTTACCCCGAATGGGAGCGTTTGCGTGAAATGGGCAAGAACGCCAAACTCAAGGTGTTAGCCCAACTAGATACCTATTTACAACGCTTTGAGCAAAACGCTACCAACAACGGCTTTATCGTGCATTATGCCAGCAGCGCCAAAGATGCCAATGAGATCATCTACAACCTAGCCAAAGAGCGGGGGGTGGATCGCATTTTAAAGGGTAAATCAATGGCAAGCGAGGAGATCGGGCTGAACCAATTCATGCAACAAAAGGGCATTGTGGCTAAAGAAACCGACCTAGGCGAATTGATTATCCAGCTCATTGACGAACACCCCGTGCATATTGTGGTGCCCGCCATCCATAAAAACCGCCACCAAGTGGGCAAAATCTTTCAAGAAAAACTAGGCGCGCCCTTAGAGAGTGAGCCAGAAAAACTCAATGGGATTGCGCGCAAACACATGCGCACAGAGTTTGAGGGCTTTAAAATGGGGCTCTCGGGGGTGAATTTTGCCATCGCTAATGAGGGGGCGATTTGGCTTGTGGAGAATGAGGGCAATGGGCGCATGTGCACCAGCGCTTGCGACATCCATGTAGCAATCTGTGGGATTGAAAAGATGGTAGAAAGCTTTGAGGATGCGGCTATTTTAAATAACCTGCTCTGCCCTAGCGCAGTGGGTGTGCCCATTACATGCTATCAAAACATCATCACAGGTCCGCGACAAGAGGGCGAGCTCGATGGTCCTAAAGAGGCGCACATTATTTTGTTGGATCACAACCGCAGCAATATTTTAGCCGATGAGAAATATTACCGCGCGCTTTCGTGTATCCGTTGTGGGACATGTTTGAATCACTGCCCGGTGTATGACAAAATCGGCGGGCATGCCTACCTAGCCACCTACCCCGGACCCATTGGCGTAGTCATCACCCCCCAACTCTTTGGGCTAGACAATTACGAACACATCGCTAACCTATGTAGCCTGTGTGGGCGTTGCGGGGAGGTTTGCCCGGTGAAGATCCCCTTGCCCGAGCTCATCAGGGATTTGCGCGCCGAAAAAAGCCATGAGGGGCGGGGCGTGGTGCGCGGTTATAAGGATGCCAAGCATAGCAAGTTGGAGGAGCTAGGCATGAAGGTCTTTACTAAACTGGCTTGTAATGGGAGTTTGTGGCGGGCGTTTTTGAAGCTTAATGGCTGGATGGCTCCGCTGGGTAAGTGGGTGGGGGCTTACACCCCCGTGCTTAAAGCCTGGCTCAAACACCGCGACATGCCCGCCGTGCAGGCTGATTTGCACGCGCAAGTCAAATCCCTAGCGGGGGTGATCTATGAGTAGCAAGCAAGTCATTTTTGAGCGCGTCCAAAGCGCGCTTGCACGCCACACCATCGCCCACGAAGAGGTGTCCTTTGAGAATCTCATTTTAGACACCAAAGAAGATTTGCTAGAAGAATACACACACTTCCAAGAGCTCAACCGCTCAGAAGTCATCCACTCTACTCCCCAAAATCTCATCACCGAGATTAAAAACGCTTTGATTGCCTTTGAGAGTCAAAAACTCTTGTATGCTACGGATTTACCATGCGATTTAGGGCAGTTGGAGGGCGCTTATGAAACAATCCCCTATGACAAACCGATAGAGGATTTTAAAGAGGCGATTTTTCAAATAGATACGGCGATTTTAAAGGGCGTGTGTGGGGTGGCTAATTTGGGCATGGTGGGTGTGATCTCTTCGCCTGCAAGCCCTCGCCTAACCTCACTCATCACGCTAAAGTGCATTCTCTTGCTGGAGAAAACAGCCATTGTGCGCGACTTGGCACAGGGGTTGGCTATCTTGAAAGCCCAACAAGCAGATAGACTACCTACCAACATGCTTTTTATTGGCGGACCTAGCCGCACGGCTGATATTGAGCTTAAAACCGTCTTTGGGGTACATGGTCCCATGGCGGTGCGTGTGATCTTATACTAAGGAGAAATGATGCAATTACAACCAAAAACCCCCGCCCCTGCTTTTACTTTGTTCAACGCCCATAACAAGAGCGTGAGCTTGAAGGATTTCTTAGGCAAAAGCGTGGTGCTTTACTTTTACCCTAAGGATAATACCCCCGGATGCACCATTGAGGCGCAAGATTTCACCAAGCTCAAAGCAGAGTTTGAGGCTAAGGGCGCGGTGATTCTAGGGGTGAGTCCCGATGATGCCAAGAGTCATTGCCACTTTATCGAATCTGAAAAGCTAGGCATTGAGCTTTTGAGCGATCCGAGTTTGGAGGTGTTAAAGGCGTATGGGGCTTATGGCACTAAAAACATGTATGGCAAAGAAGTAGAGGGGGTGATTCGCTCTACTTTTGTGATTGATAAAGAGGGCAAGATCGCCCACGCGCTTTACAATGTGCAAGCCAAGGGGCACGCTGAGAGGGTGTTGGAGTTGGTTTAGGCAGGGGTGATTCTTTACTACCGGCGCGGGTTTTGAGCCAGCGCGGTGCAAAATTAAGGACCCTCTAAAAATTGCTAATTAACAACTCTTTACCCGCGGGGGCTTTGTCTTGTTTGTAATTGTTCATGCCATATTGCACTTGGAACTCGCGGATCAAAAAATCCTTGTAAAGTTCTCTAATAGCAGGGCTATCCCCATAAGTAAGCAAGAATTTATGTTGCGTGCGCTTTAGGCAGGCGCAAAGGTGTTCGTGGTTAAAAGTGGTGTGCAAATCTCCTTTTTTGCCATAGAGCCTAGATTGAGCGGCATTGTCATAGGGGGGGTCTAGGAACACAAACACACCATCCCCGTCTTTTTGAAGCAACTCTGCGTAATGATCAGCCGTGAAAGAAAATTTTTTCACCACATTCTGGATAGGGCGTAATCTCTCAATAGAGGTTTGCGTAAAGCGGGATTCATAAGCCTTTTGTGAGTATCCACCGCTATCTACAACCCCCGAAAAGCAAATACGATTCAAAATAAAAAAATCCACCGCCCTTTGAAAATCGCTCAGTTTTTGTTGCCTACGCCTCAAAAGGACATGGTAAAGTGCCCTACCATCTGCATGCGCCTCTTTGATCTGTTGGATAGCATCAATGAGACGATCGCCCTGCGTTTTTAGCACTTGCCAAAAACAATAAAGATCGTAATTTAAATCGTTGGCATAGAATTTCTCTACACTAAGATGTGTCTGGGCTAGGTAGATCCCCACACTCCCCCCTCCAAAGAATGGTTCACGGTATTCTTTAAAATCACCTAAGAAATACGCCTTTAATGCTTTGAGAGCCCTTGATTTACCACCCGGATAGCGCAAGGGCGATTTAAGATAGCCCATGGTTGATCCAAACCTCAAAATGGTTATGTTGTGCCTCTGTATTCAAGGCTTGCAGGGTGTGCGCTTGGGAGGGTGAGAATTGGCATGTTTGTAGCAAATCCTGCAAGCATGCATTAGGGAGAGTGAATCTGTCTTGCAAGACATCCGATGTCAATCTGAGAACGACTTTAAAACAAGTAAAACCTTGGATATGATCCAAATTTCTATAGAGCATGAGTTTCAAAAGTCCGTCTTTAATATCTTCTTTGCTTGGAAGAAGGGCGTTTTTGCTATGTTTGCTCTCACAAAGATACAAGATTCCCTCCCTATGGATCACATCATCAACCGTGAAGAAATATTGCCCTCCTAGATAGTTTTCAATCACTAATCTTGACTTATCACCCACCCCGATATGTTCTTTTGGCTGGACTATGAGACTTTCGCGTATTTGCGCTTTTTGCGCCTTTTTTCTTGAAAACTCCACAAATGACGACCTGCTTTGCGCGATTTTCTTAGCGAAGGCTTGGATGTTTTTAAAAGGGTGCATTTTGACATTGAGCAGATCAGAAATACGCCTATAAGAAACTTCTATGGCTGTTAGCACCGCCTGTAGATTTTCATTCTCTAATTGATGCAGATTCCAATGCAATGCGCTTTGGTGGTAATTGGTTAATTTAGTGAGATGCTCTGAGATGTGTGCGTGCTTGAATTGTTGGCGCGTGATTTTGTGTCTTAGTCTGTGGCGTTGTGCTCTGTCATAAAAGCCTAAAATCACATAAACGCCCAATAAACTCATCAAAGCAACCGTATCCCATTGCAGATAATCCACATCGCCATCCACTCCCTCATCTTTAATAAGCGGGATGATCGTAGCGACTTTACTAGCTGGCACATCAAAAGTATCATAAACTCTTGCATACGGATAGGAGCGTGTGCGTTTAGGGCTTACCCACTTACTAAGAGCTAGGGTTTTACCAGCCACCATAACTAAGCATCTACTAGAGCATTTATTAATATCTGCGATACCAAAATATCTTAGTTTCTGATTCCAGCACTTTTGATAAGAAAAATTTTTGATCTGCGCTTGTAAATCCATACTCCACCTTTGTGCGCGCACAAATAGCGCAAACACTAAGGTGCAAGCTTAACATAAGTAATATAAGATCAACTATTAGTCTGCCATCCTTTGCTTTCTTATACGCGTTCTGTGGTTGGCAGAATCCCTTCAAACTCCTTGCAATAAATCTCTTGAAAAGAATTTCCACTACCCCCTTCCCACACCTGAAAGGATTTTGAAGGCGGTATTGCAACACAAGTTTTTAGATCTAAAAACTTGCTATAATAGCCCATCTGCATAAAGGATCGCCATGATCGCCCCTAAAACCCTGAGTGGCTTTAAAGATAGACTCCCCCAAGAAGCGATGGCTAAGGGAGCGGTGCTAGACAAATTAGCCCGCGTGTTTAGAAGTTTTGGTTTTGTGCCCATTGAAACCCCCCATTTGGAGTATGCCTCCATTCTCACCCAAGAAGCCGGGGACATCCAAAAGGAGATTTATCGCTTTAAAGATCATGGCAAAAGAGAGGTGGGGTTACGCTTTGATCAAACTTTGCCCCTGGCGCGCTTTGTCGCCCAGCACCACCATGTCTTGGGGTTACCCTTTAAACGCTACGCGATTGGGAATGTTTTTAGGGGGGAGCGCGCTCAGAAGGGGCGTTATAGAGAATTTACCCAATGCGATTTTGATTTCATCGGGAGCAAGAGTTTGCTTTGTGATAGCGAGATTATCCAAGTGATCATCGCCAGCCTTAAAGCCCTAGATTTAGAGGAGTTTAGTGTGTGGATCAACCACCGCCAAATCTTAAATGGGCTTTGCCAACACTTTGGGGTGCATAGTCAAGAGGACATTTGCGCGCTCTTGCGCGTGGTGGACAAACTAGGCAAGATTGGGCAAGAGGGCGTGCTCTTGGAGCTTAAAACCCTCTTTCCTGATTTAGACTTTAAAGACTTCTTAGACATTATCAACACCAGGCAAAATGGCGACCCCTTGGAATTTTTCAAAAGCGTGGCTTATTTGAAAGCCTATAATCCCACTTTAAAGGAGGGCTTAGAGGAGTTAGAAAGCCTCTTTGATCTCTTATTGGCTTTAGAAATTAATCCCGAGCATTTCAAAGTGGATTTTTCCATCGCTAGGGGCTTGGGCTACTATACCGGGATCGTCTATGAAACCACGCTTAATGCCTTAGCGACTTTGGGGAGTGTGTGCTCTGGGGGGCGTTATGACAATTTAGCCAAGAGTTTCAGCACCCAGCATTTCCCGGGTGTGGGCGCGTCCATTGGTTTGGATCGACTCTTAGTAGGGCTAGAAGAATTAGAATTAGTGGAGAGTAAATCCACGAGCGCGCGGGTGTTGGTGGTGTGCATGGACGCAAAGGATTTTGTCTACGCCTCCCAAGTCGCACAGAAATTCCGCCAAAGCGATGTGAATGCAGAACTTTATCCCGAAATTGAAAAACTCAAAAAACCCTTTAGTTACGCTAACCACAGAGGGCATGAGTTTGTGGTAGTGCTAGGCGAGGAAGAGGTGCGCACGCGCAGTCTAACCCTTAAAAATATGACAACGGGTGTGCAAGTGAATCATCTGAGTTTTTTAAAGGCGTTAGCGATGGTGAGCGAATGAAGCGTTACAATGTTGCCCTAGTGGGAGCAAGTGGGGCGGTGGGCGCGCAAATTATTGCGTTATTAGAAGAGTGGGATTTTCCTTTGGCGCGTTTTGTGCCCCTAGCTAGCCAAAGAAGCGCAGGGATGCCCCTCGATGCCTTTGGGCGCACCCACCACATTTTGGAAACCACCCATGAGGTGTTTGAGGGCATAGACATCGCGTTTTTCAGCGCGGGGGGGAAGGTGAGCGCGGAATTTGCGCCCAGCGCGGCACAGGCCGGGGCACTGGTGGTGGATAACACGAGTTATTTTCGCCTAGAAAAAGATGTCCCCCTAGTCGTGCCCGAAGTCAACCCCGGTGATTTGCAAATCTGCCCTAGAAATATCATCGCCAACCCCAACTGCTCAACTATCCAGATGGTGCAAATCCTAAACCCCTTACATCAAGTCTTGGAAATCACGCGTGTAGATGTCAGCACTTACCAGGCGGTGAGTGGGGCGGGCAATAGGGGTATGGCGGAGTTGCGCGCGCAGATGCAAGGCGATCTAACTTGCGCCATTTTTCCCCACCCCATTGCGCTCAATGTGATCCCCCATATTGACGCGTTTTTGCCCTCCGGTTACACCAAAGAAGAGATGAAGATGGTGCAAGAGACACATAAAATCATGCATGCAGAATTCCCCATTAGCGCGACTTGTGTGCGCGTGCCCGTGCTAAGAAGCCATAGTGAGAGTTTGAGCGTGCATTTTGCACGCCCCACTAGCGCGCAGGAAGTCAGGGAGATTTTACAAAGCGCGCCCAGCGTGGTTGTGCAAGACGATCCCCAAAAAGCCCTTTATCCCATGCCTATTTTAGCTAGCCACACCGATCAAAGCTTTGTGGGGCGGATTCGTTGCGATCTCTTTGATCCTAAAATTGTGCACCTATGGTGCGTGGCTGATCAACTCCGTGTAGGGGCAGCCACAAATGCGCTTAGAATCGCTGTGGCGTATTTACAAACGCACTAATTCTCTCTTTGGATTTCCTTTAGGGTTTCTAGCACCCTAGAGAAATCTGGCTTGGTGATGCCATGGGCTTGCAGGTAGGCGTTGTCTAGCTTTTTCCAAATAAAGGTCTTGCCAAAGAAACCGCGCCGATCAAAGCTGGGCAGGAATTTCAAATCCCCGTTTTTCTTTTGGCGCACTTGCACATAGTAGGTGCGTCCATCGTAGAAATTATAAGCTCGCCCATTTTTGTAGATGTCCTTATCCACACAAGTGAGATCGTATAAGAACACCACCCCCTTGTCGCTACGCTGGCGCAGGGCTGGATCTTTATTGTAAATATCCTGCCTCGCTTTAGAACCATCTACATTGGCGATCCCATAGGCGTAATACTTCCCCTTGTATTTGAAAAACTCCACATAGGAACTCTTCATGTAAAGAAACGATTGGGTTTCATACACCCCCTCCAATGTGCTAGCCCCTAGCACCCCGCACAAAAACCCCCATATAATGCAAATATACCTCACCTCAGACTCTTATAATTTTAGTTTGACCAACTCTCTTGGCACTTTTACCACCACTTTGCGCACCAATTTGGCATCAAGGGGGCATGTGGTGTGCGCGTCATATTCTAAAAACACGCCCAGCATGCCCGCATGCATGCACACTTGGCTAAGATGCGGGCTAGCTTGGTAGGTTTCTTGATCTGTGTTGGGATCGTAAGGGGTTTGCACGCACAAATCTGTGCGATCCGCTAGGATCACCATCTCACAGCCCTGCACCACAAGCAAAAAGTCTATAAACCGGCGGTGGGTTTCTAGGACTCCTTGTGTGGGGTGATAGACAATCTGCATCGCATGCATGCCATGATCTAACTCCAGCTTCAAAGAACCCACCTCCTGTTGCATCAGATTTTGGTGGTGGGGGTGGGTTTGATCTAGCGCGCTGTGCAAATAGACACACAAAGACTCTAATTCTACAGTCTTGCTAAACAAGGGCGCAAGAGAACACAACTTGCCAAAGATTGCCATACACACTCCATGATCAAAAGGCATTTATAGCAAGAAAACCCTAATGGTTTTTAAAGTTGTCTTGTGTAACAATGCGCGCTTAGACTGTAGGAGAGATGCTATTGTCAAGACTATCGCCTTCGCGCCTAGAATCCATTGTCATGCGCCATTATGTTCCTAACCATCGTTCTAGGTATCTAGGGGCTAGTGTGGGGATTTTGGGCGTGAGCTTTGTGCTGGGTATTGTGGGGCTGTATTTGATGCCTGAGAGTGTTACCCATTGGAGTAAAGAAAAGTTTGGTTGGTTGAGCTGGTGGCATAATGTGCTTTTGGGTCCCCAATTTGATGGGGATCTCTTCATCTTTAACTGGGTGTTGCACCCCTATTTTGGCGCGATTTACTACATGCAAGCGCGCGTGGCTGGGTATTGCAAACGCGTCTGTGTGTTTTTTACTTTTATGGTTTCTACTTTCTTTTGGGAATATGGGCTAGAAGCCTTTGTGGAAATCCCTAGCTGGCAGGACTTGATCTGCACGCCCACCATGGGACCCTTAGTCGGGGAGTTGTTTTTTGGCTGGACTTGTGGCTTGCAAAACCACCACAAGAAAATATGGGGCTCTAAGAGTCTAGGCGCGATCGCTCTTTTTGGCATGGATTTTATCGGCTTTGTGATTCAAAATCTGGGCTTGGCTAAGGCTTTAGGGATTCGCAATAAAAACACTTTCAAGCAAAGTTAAGCCTTTTTCACCATAATATTACCTTGAAGTGGTAGAATCCTATGTTTAAAAGGCGATTCATGCAGCGTGGTATTCAGGTTTCTAGCCGGGCTAAGCTACCCACCAAATTCGGGGAGTTTTTGATCCAGTCCTTTAGAGAGAATAGGGGGGATTTCAGCTGGGATCATCTGGTGGTTTTCACCCCACATTTATCCAGTGCCCCCTTGGTGCGCCTGCACTCAGAATGCTTGACGGGCGATGTCTTTGGATCGCAAAAATGCGATTGTGGGGGGGAATTAGAGTTAGCCTTGCAGAGGATCGCGCATGCTCCCACGCAGGGGGGCATGTTGATTTATTTGCGCCAAGAGGGGCGGGGCATTGGGCTGTTTAACAAGATCAACGCCTATGCCCTGCAAGATCAAGGCTATGACACCATTGAAGCCAACCGCGCCATCGGCTTTAAGGACGATGAACGCGATTATGGCATTGTCAAGGACATTTTAGAACACTACGGTGTTACGCATATTCACCTACTCACCAACAACCCCCAAAAGGTGCAGGCTTTGAGTGCCTTTGTTAAGGTGGAACGCTGTAGTATCATCGTGCCTAGCAATTGCCACAACCAGCAGTATTTAGAAACCAAAAAAAACAGAATGGGGCATTTACTCTAATGGTTAGCGTAGAATTTTTAGGACCTATTGCAGAAGAGAGCATGCAAGTTGACATCAGTGATCTAGGCGCGCTAAAGGCGATTTTGGCGCAAAAAGAGAGCTTGAAAGCTTGGCTACCCTTGAGCGCGATCGCGATCAATGGCATTTTGGTGGATAATATCCACGCGCCCCTTAAACATGGGGATCGGGTGGTGTTGATGCCCCCGGTGTGTGGGGGGTAGTTTGCTAGAAGTTGTTGAGGGCGCGCTGGACACGGCTAGGTTTTATGCGCAGTGGGAGCGCGAGTGCGTGGCGCACAATTACGGGGCGTTGTGCGTCTTTGTGGGCGTTGTGCGCGCTCAAGAGTCGGGCTTTGAGGGCTTGAGTTTTGATTTATACATGCCCTTGCTGGAAGCGTGGTTTCAAGACTGGCAAGCAAGGGCACGCGCGCGCGAGGTGGTGTTGAGAATGGCGCACTCTAGGGGTGATGTCCCCGTGTCGCAGAGTTCTTACATGGTGGGCTTGATGGCTAGACACCGCCAAGCTCCCCTAGAGCTTTACAGCGCGTTTATTGAGGATTTCAAGCACAACGCCCCCATTTGGAAGTATTACCTGCAAAACCAACGCCGTGTTTACGCCCAAGATCAAAGCCACCCGCTAAAGGGAAGTGGCTTATTGGCATGAAAGGGATACATGGAATTGGTTAAAGTGGGGATTGTGGTAACTAGCGACCGGGCATCTTTAGGGGTGTATGAAGATTTAGGCGGACCAGCGGTTAAAGAGGTATTGACGCGCTATGTGCGTAACCCCTTAGAATTTGAATACGCCCTGATCGCGGACGAACAAGAGATCATCATGCAAACCCTTATAGATTTGAGCGATGCCAAGCGTTGCGATCTCATCATCACTACAGGGGGCACAGGTCCTGCACCCAGAGATGTTACCCCTGAAGCTACGCAGGCGGTGTGTTCTAAAATGTTGCCCGGTTTTGGGGAGGTGATGCGCATGGCAAGCTTGAAGTATGTGCCTACCGCAATTCTTTCGCGCCAAAGCGCGGGCATTAGGGGATCTAGCTTGATTGTCAACTTGCCCGGTAAGCCCAAGAGTATCCAAGAGTGCTTAGAGGTGGTGTTTCCGGCCATTCCCTATTGTGTGGATTTGATTGGCGGAGCTTATATTGAGGGCAATGCAGAGCATATCCAAGTGTTTCGTCCCAAAGCATGAACCACCTAGATTCTAAAAACCACCCCACCATGATCGATGTCAGCACCAAGGCGATCACGCATAGAGTGGCTATTGCCAGCGGTAAGATCAGCATGGACGCTAGCACTTACCAAGCCATCTTGAACAACACGCTTAAAAAGGGTCCGGTGATCCAAACAGCCATCATAGCAGCCATCATGGGGGCTAAACAGACCAGCGCGCTCATCCCCATGTGTCACCCCTTAAACCTAAGCGGGGTGCACGCCCAAGTGCTAGAATGCCCCCAAGAGAGCGCGCTAGTAGTGCGCGTGCAGGTGCGGTGCAGTGGGCAAACAGGGGTGGAAATGGAGGCGCTTATGGGGGTGAGTGTGGGGCTTTTGACTATTTATGACATGGCTAAGGGCTTGGATAAAAGCATGGTAATGGGGGAGATTAAGTTAGAGCATAAAAGCGGGGGCAAGAGTGGGGATTACACTATTTAAAGGAGCTTAAAATGTGGAAATATAGATTACTGGGTGTGGGTTTGTGTGTGGCGTTGGTGGGCTGTGGACCTGAGATCACGATCACCAATGAAGTCCCCCTGCGCTTGGTTTACCAAACTAGCGCGCAAAAAGCCCCAGCAACCCATGAGCAGATTATCTTGTTAAAGCCCGTGTTGCAATACAGCGACAATATCGCCAAAGAGTATGAAACGAAGTTTAGGCAACAACTCACGCTTAAAATCGAAGATTTACTCAAGAACCAAGGCTATAAGGTGATGCCGGTGGATTTGAGCGATAAGGACGATTTAACTTTCGCGCAAAAACGCGATGGCTATTTAGCCTTAGAGATTAGGGGCGAGATTGTGCTAAGACCCGATCCCAAAACCACAGAACAAAAGAAATCCAGTCCGGGGTTAATTTTCTCTACGGGTATGGATGTGATGAAGGGCACATTGCTGGCGATGGGCTATATCAAAGTCGTGTTTGTCGAACCTATGAGTGGGGAGTCTGTGGATTCGTTCATGGTGGATTTGAGTGAAGTGGATGTCAAAGAACCCTTTGTTAAATCCAGCAAATCCGAGCACACGGGCGGGTTATTGAGCTCTATGTATAAGGGCAAGGATAGTTCCAATGACGCGATCAAAAAAGCCTTGAATACGATCTTTAAAGCCGTCATGCAACGCGTGGATTTTAAACTCACCCAAGAGAAAATTAAGGCTTATGCCAAAGATATTACCGAGTTAAAAGCGCGCAAACCAGAGTGATGGCCACGCGCGCCTTCGCCCAACAATGTTTGCGGCTTGTCATTGGGGCGTTGTGCTTTAGCCTTTTCTTCAGTGTCTTCTTTCTTTGTTTGCGTTTGGGCTTTTTAGCCTACACGGGGGTGTATAAAGGCGCGCTAAACCAGCCCCTTGGCACGCTTCTAAACCCCATTTGGCATGTATTAGGCGATGGGATCAAATACGATAACCGTATTGTCGCCATCTTTGGATTGCTCTTTTTGCTCATAGGGTTTCTTACGCCCACGCGTGCGCGCGCTAAGACGCTTTCCATCTACGCCCTATTTTGTATCGCACTGTGTTTGTTCTTGCAAATAGCTAACATGACCTACTATAGCATTTATGGGAATGTCTTTGATGCCAACCTAGTAGAAATCTTTGAGGAAAACCCTAGAACACTCTTGAGCATGGCTGTAACTGGGGAGTATTTCATCGGCACGAAACTGTTAGTTTGGCTGGTGTTGAGCGCGCTGGGGTTTTGGCTTTATCTTGGGGTGATCTGCCTAGCCACACGCCTCTGCCATGCCCTAGAGTTGTTCCCTCTAAGGTGGGCGTTGGGAGGCGTGTTTGGGGTTTTAGCTTTGTTTATGCTCATCTGCATTAATTCTCGCCTAGCTCTTAGCGGGGTGTCTTTGGATTTTGTGGTGAAACCAGCCCAAAACGCGTTTTTACGCAAGATAACCCCCGGGGCTTTCCGCAATCTCTATCTAGTCTTTAGAGATTATTCTAAAAGCCACCAAGTGGATTTTTCCAACTTCACGCCTAAACCCCTACTCCAAGCCACCCAAGAGTATTTCCAGCTCCCCTCCACCACCCCCCTCCCCCTTGATCTAAGAGAACTCCTCAAAGCCCAAAGCCACAACCCCTTGCAACCCAGCATCACGCATGTGTTTTACATCATCTCTGAATCGCTCTCCAGCTGGCATTTTGATCCCAAATTCGACTCCATCCACCTAGTGAGCGCGCTCAAAAGTTTGGACGATCAAAAACATGGCTTCATTTTTCCTTTATTCCTAGAAAACGCACGGCGCACGGTGAAAAGCCTAGATGTGCAAATCACAGGGCTGTTTAATATCAGCGATACCAATTTTGTGAACATGGGTGTGCCCATCCCTAGCCTGCCTAGTGCCATTGGTAACCAAATGAAGGCTTTGGGTTTCCACAATCTCTTTTACTATGGAGGGAGTGGGATTTGGAATCGCTTGGATAGCTTCACCAAAACCCAAGGCTTTGATGGCTTAATTTTCAATACCCCCTTGCTGGAATTTGCGCGCCAAAAGCTAGCCAATAACCCCAAAGCCTATCCACATCCCCTAGAGAGCAATTGGGGCGTGCATGACAATATTCTCTTTGACTACATTTTACAAACCACCCCCCCCGATCGCAAGAGTTTTAGCATGGTGATGACTTTGAGTAACCACACAACTAGAAATGTGAATTTGAAAGCCTTTGGGGTGCCCTTGGAGCAAATCCAAGCCTTTGTGGATCGCACCCCAAAGTCAACCAATCTACCCGATGCGAATTTTCTAGGGCATATCTATTGGTATGACAAAATTTTAGTGGATTTCATCAAAAAAGCGCGCGTTAAATTTCCTAACTCCCTTTTCATCATTACAGGGGATCACTTCGATCGCAGTTTTGACTACGCCAAAGAGGATTTTTACATGACTAAAAGCGTGCCCTTGATCGTCTATGCCCCCTCTTTAGAGCCCAAACCCATCCATTGTATCGGGGCGCATATTGACATCGCCCCCACGATCATGGAGCTCATTGCCCCTAAGGGCTATGGGTATGTCAGTTTTGGTAAACCCCTTTTTAGCAACGCTTCCATGCCCAAGGATTGTGCGCACGATCACGCTCTAGGTTTTGATGTGGTGGGAGCTAAGGGGGTAGATGGGGTAGATTTTGTCTATGGAGGCGGGGGGCTAAAAGGGCTACGCTATGTCCGCCAGCAACGCTGGATCAAACACCCCCCCAACCTCCAAGACTTGCAATTAGCCAAAGCCCTCATGGAAAAAGAAAAGATCGCTAATGGGTTAAGTTGGTATTATCTCTTCAAAGGTCCCATCTTAAAACCCCCCTTGATACCTCATAAGTAATGGCTCAAAGCCATTTGGTTGATCTTGCTACTAGAAGAGAGCACCGCATCGTAATTGTTGCGCAACTGAGAAAACTTATTATAAGTTTCCGCAATATCTGTGCCCACGGTGTCGCCCCTAATGGCTTGCACTTGGGATTTTAGCACCTCATTGCGTCTTAACATGTGCGCAAAAGAGCGCCCATGCGCCCCATTAGCCGCGATCACCTTTTCAATGTGATCGCTCAAGTGGTCCACTAGCTCAATATTATTTTGAATCCCCAAGTTACGCATGCGATCGTTGTAATTGTCCTGCAAGGCATCCGGGCGGTAGATTCCCTCACGCACCGAGTCGATCACCCCGTCTAATTGCTTAAAAAAATTGATATGGGGTTGATCTATGGTGAGAGCGTCATTGGCGTTCAAACGGATGGAGGGCGCGTCTTTTTTAAGCACATCGGGCGAAAAATCATCAGAGTGGCTGTCAAAAAACATGAATTGCATGGGGGTTTTAGAGTGGATTTTATCATGGATCACCACCTGCCCGTTCTCATTTAAAGCGACATCTACGCGCGTGTCCGCCTGCTGGAGTAGGGCTAAAAACGCCTCCTTGCTCTCCTCAGAGGACACATGCGCTTGGGCGCGCTCATAAACCTTAGCGTCTTGGTTGCTGTAATTCATCGCTAAAGCGATCGCGTCCATCAATTGGCGGTAAGTAACTTCGTTGGGCTTAGTGAGGCTGGGGGGGGTTTGGTTGCGGTTATACAAGGGGATTTTATAGGGCGCGCCTCCCCCTTTATTGGGTAATTGCAAAAACGCGCCTTGATCTTGCAACAACAAACGCGCCTGCACGCCCACGCCATTGTGATCGCGCAATTTGAAAATATAATCTTGCGCGCCAATTTGCGCCCCCATCACTTCAGCAAGCCTAGTCGCTCCTGTAGCATAATCCATACTCTTAGGCACGACTTGAGAGATATTGCCTATCAGGCGTGCACCGGCATGCGTGAAATAGGTTTTTTGGTATTCGTTGGCGTAATCGGTGGGTAAGGCTTTGACCTCTTGACCTTTGGCATCTAAGCTCTTGAGAGTCAAACTCAAACCATGCGCGCCATCAAAGGGGGGGGTTTTGCTGTCATGGGCGCTGTTTTTTACATTGTGATCGATGAGGCGCAATCTCCCATCATTAGAAATTTCCACATCTATGTCGCCCTGGAAATGCTCTTTAATGGCGTTCATCACATCTTGCAAGGTGGAATCCACGCCTAGCACAAGGGGTTCTAAGGGTTCTGTATTGATTGTGCCATCCTTGTGGTTGGGGCGCGTTCCACTGATTTGTAAAAACGCGGCATTGGGACCTAAGATCGCGCTGAGTTTGGTGTTGCGGTTAGCCGGGGTGTTTTCTTGGGTGATGAACGCGCTAGAGAGATCGAGCACGCGGTGATCATAGGGGTTGCTCACCCCATGCAAGGTAGAAAGAGCGCGATCTGTCAAAAAGGGGCTTTTGACATAGCTGGTGATGCGCGCATCACTGGCGCGGAGTTGGTTGAGATCATCGACATCTTTGTCGCTAGAGATCATGTGAAAATCAATGGTGGCATTGCCGGTGGTGAGGTCTTTGATCTCAATTTCTCCCCATGCGTTCAAACTCACCTCTACCACCTTATTGGTGGAGGTGTTGCCATAGGCGCGCCCAATCTGATCTAAGAGATCACTAATGGTAGTAGCGTCTTCTTTTTTGGTGTAAGCCTTATCTAGGGCGAATTTGGCTTTAAAGGCACTACCATCGGGGCGCACCCCTTGCAAATAGAAATACTCTTTGGGATCATTGCTGGGATCATCATCACGATCGCCGATGAGATCGCGCAAAGTATCCGTGGATTGCACAAAAACCTCTTTGGGTTCGGCGGTTTTGTTCAGCGCGTCCATAATGTCCGGATGCAACTTGCTTTGGTTGAACATTTTGATATTGGTGCTGATGTGCTTTTGCTTGTCTAAATCCTTGCCCAAGAACAAATTATGCCCTGTGATATTGTAAGGCACAAGATTATTCGCGCTCACTAGGGCGTTGAGACTCTCATCATTGCCATAGTAATTCCCCGCGCTATCAAAGGGTCTGCGATCCACCTTGCTCCCCCCAAAGAGATATTCCCCGCCTATAGAAGTGTTAGCCACATTGATCATATGGGCTTTGAGCTTTTCTAAATCAAGGGCGATAGCTTGGCGAGAAGTGGTGGAATGCACATCGCTAGCGGCTTGAATCAACTTGGTTTTAAACTGCTCCATGGTGCTAGAGAGCTCGCTTAGGGCTTTGTCGGTGTTAAGGGTGGCGGTGTGTGCGCTGTTGGCGACATCAATACCCTGATCTAGAGTGTTCTCTTCAAAGCCGTATTTGAGATTCTGGTTATTGATATTGCTATCTTGATAGCCTTGCTGGATCTTCAACCCAGAGGCGATCTTGCTATTAGCGGTGTTGAGTTTGTTTTGTAACGCGTTTTGGTAATAATTCATTTGGCTATAACGGCCACTATCGCTAATGCGCATGGATTTCCCTTCACTTGTCAACTTTATTGGACATGCAATATATATACCATTGCGCTATGGTCTAGTTTTTAAGCTTTTCTGTGTTAAAGTAAAGCTTATTTTTTCCTTAGGATTTGGCATGTATGCAGTGTTTAAAAATGGGGGTAAGCAGTATAAGGTGCAAGAGGGCGATGTAGTCTTGCTGGATAAAATGGGTTTGGAGCCCAAAACGCGCGTGGAGCTAGATGCTATCTTGGCGGTGGTCAAAGAGGGCGCGCCTGTTTATGGAACGCCTTTTGTGCAAGGAGCTAAGATTGAAGCAGAAGTGATCAATGAGGGGCGGGGTAAAAAGGTGGTGATCTTTAAAAAGCGCCGCCGCAAGGATAGCAAAACCAAGCGGGGTTTTAGGCGGGATTTCACCCGTGTTAGAATTTCTAAAATTGTCGCATAAGGAGTAGAGATGGCACACAAGAAAGGTCAGGGGAGCACCCAAAATAACCGCGATTCAGCCGGAAGACGCTTAGGGGTTAAAAAGTTTGGCTCAGAATTTGTCAGAGCGGGCAATATCTTGGTGCGCCAAAGAGGCACTAAGGTGCATCCGGGCAAGAATGTAGGGATGGGAAAAGATCACACCCTGTTTGCTTTGGTGGACGGGTTTGTGTGTTTTAGTTACAGAGATAAACAGCGTAAGAAAGTGAGCGTCTTAGAAACACAGAACACTTAAATACTAAGGGGGAGGGAAGGAGTTGCGATGAAAAAATGGCTAGTGGGCTTTTTTGGGCTGTGGTTGCTATGGGGGAGTTTGGGAGCGCAGGGCAAGCCGGGGGGGACCTTAGTTTATGCGCGGGGCGCAGATGGCTCGAGCATGGATCCAGCCCTAGTTACCGATGGAGAGAGTTATGTCGCCACCAGCAATATTTACGAGACTTTGGTGCGTTTTAAATACGGGACAACAGAGATCGAACCGGGCTTGGCTAGTAGCTGGGAGATTTCTAAAGATGGTCTTGTTTACACTTTCCACTTGCGCAAGGGGGTTTATTTCCACACCACCAAGTATTGGAATAAAAAGGTTGAATTCACCTCTAAAGATGTGCTTTTCTCCTTCAAACGCCAGATGGCGGGGGGCGATCCCTATTATAAGGGGCGTAGCTATATCTATTGGGAAAGCATGGCGATGTCCCACATTATCAAGAGCGTAGAGGCTCTAGACAAATACACGGTTAAAATCACCTTGAAAAAACCTGAAGCCCCCTTTTTAGCTGATTTGGGCATGGATTTTCTCTCCATTTTAAGTCAAGATTACGCGCAGTATTTAGCTAGTCAGGACAAGCAAAGCGAACTCTCTAAAAAGCCCATTGGCACAGGACCTTTCAAATTCGTGCTGTGGCTTAAGGACGACAAGATTCGTCTAGTTAAAAACCCTAACTATTGGGGAACCAAGGCTTTTTTAGATCAGGTGGTGATTCGTGTGATTCCCAACCCCTCATCGCGGGCTTTAGCCCTAGAAAAGGGCGAAGTTTCTCTAATTAGCGCGCCTAATCGCAACGAAATCCCCCGTCTAGAGAGTTTACCCGGGGTGGTTGTGGACAAAGCCCCCTCTTTGAGCGCGGCATGGCTTAGCCTCAATAACAATAAAAAGCCCTTTAGTAACCGCCTTGTGCGCCTCGCGCTCAATTACGCCATCAATGTGGATGACTACATCAAGGTTGTGTATGAAGGTTACGCCCAAAGGGCGATCAACCCCATACCCCCGGGCATGTGGGGCTATAACACCAATGTCAAGCCCTACCCCTACGACCCCGCTAAAGCCAAGCAACTCTTAAAGCAAGCGGGCTACCCTAGTGGGTTTGAAACCACGCTTTTTACCGCCGCTAGGCACAATAAAAAGGCTGCAGAATTTATCCAAGCCCAATTGGCTAAGGTGGGTGTGAAAGTCAAAATCGAGTTTTTTGAGTGGGGGGCTTATTTGAAAAAGACGGGCATGGGCGAACACGAAATGGCTTTCAGTGGTTGGTTAGCGGACACGGGTGATCCGGACAATTTTCTTTATATCCTATGGAGTAAGCATGCCGCTTCGCAAATCCCCACCCAAAACCACTCTTTTTACAAAAGCAATGCCTATTCGGATTTAGTAACTCGCGCCAAGGAAATCACAGACGAAAAAGAGCGCACCAAACTTTATCAAAAAGCCCAAGTTATCTTCCATGAAGACGCGCCCTGTGTGCTCTTAGCCTACCCTGATGAGGTTGCACCCCATTTAGCAACCCTCAAGGGTTATAAGGTTACAGGGGTGCAACGCAACCGCTTTGCTTCTGTGTATTTTGAGCGATAAATCTAGCGCGCCATGCTTAGTTTTATTCTCAAGCGAATCTTGTGGACAATCCCCACTTTATTTGGGGTAACCCTCATTGTCTTTGCGATGGTGCATTTGGCTCCTGGCGATCCGGCTTTATTGATTTTAGGCGAACACGCCAGCCAAGAATCTGTAGAAGCTCTGCGCGAACAAATGGGCTTGAATAAACCCCTTTTAGAGCAGTATTTTCTTTACATTAACCACATTTTTCATGGGGATTTTGGCAAGTCTTTGATGTCGGGTGAGCCGGTGTTAGAGGAATTTTTACAACGCTTTCCGGCTACCATTGAGCTCTCTATAAGCGCGCTTGTGATTTCTATTGTGTTAGGCTTGTTTGCGGGCATGTTAGCGGCTATCAAACGCTATAGCTTCTTTGATTACACTAGCATGGGTGTGGCTTTAGCTGGGGTGTCCATGCCTGTTTTTTGGCTAGGTCTATTGCTCATCTATTTTTTCAGTGTTAAATTGGGGTGGTTGCCATCTTATGGGCGTTTGAGTGATGAATTTTATTTAGATGGACCCACGGGGTTTTATCTCATTGACAGCTTAATAGCCCATGACTATAGGGCTTTTGTGGACGCGCTCAAGCATTTGATCTTGCCCAGCATCACCCTAGCCACGATCCCTACTGCCATCATCGCGCGCATGACAAGGGCTAGCATGCTGGAGGTTTCCAAAGAAGACTATATCCGCACGGCTAAGGCTAAGGGGTGTTCGCCCTTCAGAGTGGTGGTGGTGCACACCTTGCGTAACGCGCTCATCCCGGTAACTACCCTTGTGGGCTTAATGTTGGCCGGGTTACTTGGAGGGAGCATCCTCACAGAAAACACCTTTGCATGGCCGGGGGTGGGCAAATGGATGGTCAATGCCCTCAACCAACGCGATTTTCCCATCATCCAAACTTCTAGCCTGATCGTAGCGGTGATCTTCATTGGGGCGAATTTGCTAGTGGATGTTTTATACGCCTTCATTAACCCTAGAATAAGGCTGTCTTAATGGAACGCTTCAAAGAATTTTGGGGGCAGTTTAAGAAAAACAAAGCGGCCGTAGTGGGGGCATGTATTGTGTTGTTCTTGATTCTATGTGCCCTATTAGCCCCTGTGATCAGCGATCATGATCCTTATGCACAAAATGCTCAAGAGAGACTAGCTCTGCCCTCTTGGGAGCATGGGGGGAGTGCTAAGCATTTGTTGGGCACAGATGATTTAGGACGCGATACTTTCACGCGCTTGCTCTATGGAGCGCGTATTTCGCTGACTATTGGGGTGGTTTCCATTGGCATTGCGGTGTCTTTTGGGATTGTCTTTGGACTCTTAGCGGGCTATTTTGGCAGGCGCACAGATATGATCATTATGCGCGTCATGGATTTAATGCTCTCTTTGCCTTCGATTTTGCTGATTATTATTGTGGTGGCAATCTTGGGTCCCTCGCTTTTAAATGCGATGTTAGCTATTGGGATTGTGGGTATTCCGGGTTTTGCGCGCATTGTGCGCGCCTCTGTTTTGGCAGAAAAAGAAAAAGAATATGTCATCGCCTCTAAAGTCAATGGTTCGGGGCATTTGCGCCTGATGTTTGCGGTGATTTTCCCTAATTGCGCTGTGCCCATCATTGTGCAAGCTACGATGGGTTTTGCCTCTGCCGTGTTAGAGGCAGCTGGTTTGAGCTTTTTGGGACTAGGAGCCCAACCCCCTACCCCTGAATGGGGTGCGATGCTCATGGATGCTATGCAATATCTAAGAAGCAATCCATGGATGATTGTGCCTCCCGGATCAATGATCTTTTTAACCGTGATGGGTTTTAATTTGCTAGGCGATGGGATCATGGACGCGCTCGATCCCAAACACACGCGTTAGGGGGCTTGCATGGAAGAAACCTTGCTCAAAGTGGAAAACCTTAAAACCTATTTCTTTACCGATAAGGGCATTAATAAAGCCGTGGATGGCGTGAGTTTTGAGCTCAAGAAGTCCCAAACTCTGTGCATTGTGGGGGAGAGTGGGAGTGGGAAAAGCATCACTTCGCTCTCTATTCTAGGACTCATTGATAAGCCGGGTAAAATCGTGGATGGCTCTATTGAATTTAAAAAGCAGGATTTGCTCAAACTCAGCCAAAAGCAGATGCAACAAGAGATTAGAGGCAAGAAAATTAGCATGATCTTTCAAGAACCCATGACGAGCTTAAACCCTTCTTACACTATTGGGTTTCAAATCAGCGAAGCCCTCAAAATCCACCACCCCAATTTAAACCGCAAAGAACGCTTTGAGCGCGCGCTGGCTGAGCTAGAGCGCGTGGGTATTCCCCATGCTAAAGAGCGCTACCATGACTACCCCTTTAAGCTCAGCGGGGGGCAACGCCAAAGGGTGATGATCGCTATGGCGATGGTGTGCGCCCCTGAGCTTTTGATCGCTGATGAACCCACCACTGCCCTAGATGTTACCATTCAAGCCCAAATTTTAGAACTCATGCAGGAATTGCAAGCCACTAAGGGGACTTCGATCCTCTTTATCACCCACGATCTAGGTGTGGTGGCACAATTAGCCGATGCGGTGGTGGTGATGTATAAGGGGCATGTGGTGGAGAAAGCCAGTGCTAAAGAGCTTTTTAATGATCCGCGCCACCCCTACACTCAAGCCCTATTAAACGCCATACCCAAACCGGGCAAGGAGCACCGCAAAAAACGCTTACAGACCGTGGATGAAAATGTCAACTACCTAGAATTTCCTAGGGAGATTCGATGATCTTAGAAGCCAAAAACTTACAAAAAACCTACCACATCTCACAGGGCTTGTTTAAAGAAGCCAAACAAATCCACGCGGTGAAAGACATCACCTTCAAAGTGCATAATGGGGAGATTTTAAGTGTGGTCGGGGAGAGTGGGTGTGGGAAGAGCACCACCGCCAAGCTTTTAATGGGGATTGAGAGCCCTAGCGGAGGGGAGATTTTATTTAAGGGCAAGAATCTTGCCCAATTTAGCAAAGCTGATTGGCAGGAATACCGCAAACATGTCCAAATGATTTTTCAAGACCCCTATTCTAGCCTCAATCCTAGATGGCAGGTAGGGGACATCATTGCCGAACCTCTCTTGCTTAATAGCAATTTTTCTAAACAAGAACGCCGGGAAAAAGTCTTAGAAATGATGGATAGCGTGGGGCTTAAGCGTGAGTGGATCAGCCGTTACCCACATCAGTTTTCAGGGGGGCAACGCCAACGCATCGGCATCGCGCGCGCGCTCATTATCCGCCCTAAGGTGGTGATTTGTGATGAACCCGTTTCAGCCTTAGATGTCTCCATCCAAGCCCAAGTGCTCAATCTATTGCTAGATTTACAAAAAGAGATGGGCTTAACCTATGTCTTTATTAGCCATGATTTGGGCGTGGTGGAACACATCAGCGATCGCATTTTGGTGATGTACCAGGGTGAGATTGTAGAGCGTGGGGATGTGCAGAGCGTGTTGAGCGAGCCTAAAGACCCCTACACCAAGAAACTATTAGATGCTGTGCCCCATTTAGAAAAATCCATGCAACGCTTTTCTTAAGTTATGTTTGTAGATAGTGTAGAGATTGTGATCGCCTCTGGCAAGGGGGGGGCGGGGGCGGTGAGCTTTAGGCGCGAGAAATTTGTCATCAAGGGCGGACCAGATGGGGGCGATGGGGGCGATGGGGGCGATGTGTTTGTGCAAGTGAGCACAAACACCGACACGCTAGGGGCTTTTAGGGGCAAAAAGCACTACAAAGCTAAAAATGGCGCGCCCGGGGGTCCTAAAAATTGCAGTGGCAAAAAGGGGGAGAGCATCACCCTAATTGTGCCCCCCGGGACACAAATCTACGATCAGCAAAGCGGGGAGTTGTTAGGAGATTTTATAGAGTGTGGTGCGCCCCTTAAGATTTTAGAGGGGGGCAAGGGGGGAATGGGCAATGCACGCTTTAAAAACGCCGTGCAACAACGCCCTACCTACGCGCAAAAGGGGCTAGAGGGGGTGGAGTTGAGCGTGCGCTTAGAGCTTAAACTCATTGCCGATGTAGGCTTGGTGGGCTTTCCCAATGTGGGCAAATCTACCTTAATTAGTGTGATCTCCAATGCACGCCCTAAGATCGCCAACTACGCCTTTACGACCCTAGTGCCTAATTTAGGGGTGGTAAGCGTGGGGGATTTTAAAGAATTTGTGATCGCAGACATCCCGGGGGTCATAGAGGGGGCAAGTGGGGGCAAGGGCTTAGGGCTAGCCTTTTTAAAACACATTGAGCGCACGCAATTTTTACTCTTTGTGCTAGATGTTAGCTTGGATTTAACAGAGCAATACCACCAATTACGCCACGAATTGGGGGCGTTTTCACCCACCCTAGAAAAGCGCGCCTTTGGGGTGGCGATCAACAAAATAGACTTGCTCCCCCCTGAAACACTCGCTAGCACTCTGCATACCTTTGAGACTAGCCTAGATGATAAGCCCGCCTTTATTCTGCCCATCTCAGCCCACACCACCACTAACACCGCCCAGCTGGTGCAGGTGTTAGCGCAGAATTTGGATAAAAGTTAATCTAAGAGGTGTTGGCATGTTTAAAAGTCGCTTTTTAAGCCTTGTGGGGGCTTTGTTTTTGTCTGTGGGGCTGTGTGGTGCAGAGAGCGCGCAGGATCTGCTTGAGCAAGGACGGACTTATTATAAGCAAGGGAACTATACCAAGGCATTTGAATCCTTTCAAAAAGCTGCCAATGCGGGCGAGGCTAATGGGTATCTTGCTTTAGGGCTGATGTATGAAAATGCTAAGGGGACTCATCAAGATATGCATCAAGCCTTCAAATGCTACCAAAAAGCGGCAAATATGGGTGTTCCTGAAGCTTATTTGATTTTAGGATCGATGTATTACGATGGGATAGGCGTGAGCAAGGATTATAACAAAGCTTTAAAATACTACCAAAAAGCCGCCGATGCGGGGGTTGCTGAGGGCTATACAAATTTGGGACTTGCCTATGCTAAAGGGCATGGCGTGGCTCAAGATTATCAAAAAGCCGCCCAGTATTACCAACAGGGCACAGATATGGGGGATGGGGAGGCTAGCTATTATTTGGGGCAGTTGTATTACAAGGGTCAAGGTGTTTCTAAGGATTACTCTAAGGCATGGACATGTTACATCATAGCCGCAAGTTTGGGAGATGCGCGGGCTTATTGGAGTTTAGGGAATATGTATTACGAGGGTAAGGGGACAATTAAAGATTACATAAAAGCTAAAGAATACTTCCAAAAAGCTGCCGATGCAGGGATTGCTGAGGCTTATAATAATTTGGGAGTCATGTATGCTAAGGGTGAAGGTGTGGGGATAGATAAAGAAATGGCTTCTAAATACTATAAAAAAGCCTGCAAAATGGGAAGTGATCTAGGTTGCAAGAGCGCTAAAGCGCTTTTGGGGGATTAGGCACTTGGGAGCATTGGTATGAGATTATGCGCTCGGAGATTGTGGCTAGCCTTAAGCGCAAATGGCGGTTTTGTGCTTATCTGTGATTGTGGGATTTTCTGTGGACAATACAGAGCTTTTTAAACAGGCGCAAACCTACTACAAGCAACAAGAATACCCAAAAGCTTTGGCTCTTTTAAAGAGAGCGGGGGAGTTAGGGAATGCTCAAGCGTATGTCGCCTTAGGGGTGCTCTATGTTGCTGATAAAGGACTGCCCCTTGATTACCCTAAGGCTTTTGGATATTTCCAAAAGGCGGCTAAAATGGGAGACGCGCAGGCTTATGCTAAATTGGCTAACATGTATTATTTAGGTTTGGGCACAGCACGGGACTATACTAAAGCTTTGCAACACTATATCAAAGCGGGAGAATTAGGGTATACAGACACCTATATTCTTTTGGCAGACATGTATTATAAGGGGCTTGGCACGGATAGGAACTATTCTAAGGCTTTTGAGTATTTTAAAAAGGCGGCAGATTTGGGCAATGCTAAGAGCTATAGCATGGTGGGGCTTATGTATAGGGGCGGGCTGGGCGTTGCCAAAGACACACAAAAAGCCCTAGAATACTTCAAAAAGGGCGTGGTGCTCAAAGATGCGAAGTCATATTTTCATTTAGGAATGTCTTACCTTGTGGGTGAGGGCGTGGGCAAAGACGCGTCTCAAGCCTTGTTGTATTTCCAAAGAAGCGCAGAATTGGGCGATTCAGCTGGATATGTGCTCTTGGGGTATTTGTATGTGAATGGCGATGGTGTGAAGCAAGATACAAAAAAAGCCCTCTGGTATTTCCAAAAGGCTTGTAGGATGGGAGAGCAACAAGGTTGTCAGAACGCTAAAAAGCTCTTGGATTTTATGCATTAAAAACTTCCTGTTTTAGTGGCTTAGTAGAGAGAGAGAGAGAGAGAGAGAGAGAGAGAGAGAGAGAGAGAGAGAGAGAGAGAGAGAGAGAGATTAT
>NZ_QXQR01000015.1:0-31802 GCF_003660355.1 Helicobacter sp. L8 | reverse complement strand
TGTTTGAAGAAGATAGCGTTTTGAACATTGATGAGTTTATAGAACAAATGGCTTTAGATAACGCCATTGTGAAAGTGCGCCCGGGCGCGCTCAAAGAGGATTCATAGTAATGCCTTCACATAGCCAAACAAGGCTAAAGCGCAACAATAACACTTTAGAGCAGATAAACAAGAGTTTATAGCGCATCAGGGCGGCTAAAACCCCGCTAGGGTATTTGCAGAGTAACACCGCCATGTTGCAGACAATCTGCATTCCCATGATTTGGGCTAGAGAGAGCCCCTTAGTTAGCAAAAGAGGGGTTAAAATAGACGGGGTAAAGCTTGCGTGCTTAGGGCTAAAAAAGTGTCTAGATAGTAGATGAGAACATTGTGTCTTAGGGGCATGGGGAAGATCCAAAGGGCATGGTCGGAGTAGCGGGATTCAAACCCACGACCTCACCCACCCCAAGGGTGCGCGCTAATCAGGCTGCGCCATACTCCGCTTCCCAAAAACTCGCATTCTACTCCCATGCCCATTAATTTTAACTTAAAGTTAACACGCAAATGTGTTATAATGCCCCCACACAAGATAAGGAAATGCCATGTTGACATCTCTAGGGCGCGTGCTGGGGCTGGTTTGTTTGCTATTTGCCTTTGCCAGCGCGCATGAATTTAAGCAGATCCATGTCGCTGGGGCAGCCAATCTCACAAAAGCCCTACAAGCCTTGCAACACGCCTTCCTCAAACACCATCCGCAAGCCAAAGTGCGTCTAAGCTTTGGTTCTTCGGGCAAGTTATATAACCAAATCCACCAAGGTGCGCCCTTTGATCTCTTTGTGAGCGCGGATAAAAAACGCCCTTTGCGCCTCCTAGAAGACAAGATTACCCCCTACCCCGTGAAGGTCTACGCTAAGGGTGTGCTAGTGCTATGGAGTAAAACGCGCCCCGTGCCCTCCCTAGAGGTGCTAAAAGGCACTTTCGCCCATTTGGCGATGGCTAACCCCACCTTAGCCCCCTATGGCAAGGCTAGCCTAGAAGTGCTAGACAAACTCCAGCTTAAAGACAAGCTTAAAGACAAGATTTTGCTAGGCAACTCCATCGCCCAAGCCAACCAGTATGTCGCCAGCGGGGGGGCGGAATTGGGTTTTAGCGCGCTCTCTTTGGTGGATCGCGCCGATGTCAAGCATTACTACATTGTCCCCAAGCAGTATTACACCCCCATAGAACAAGCTTTAGTGCTCACCAACCAAGGGGGCACAAAACCCTTAGCTAAGGCTTTTGAGGACTTTATTTTAAGCACAGAGGGCAAGGCGATCTTGAAACAATATGGCTACATTGTGGATTAGTGGACTCTAGTTTTCTTACCACCCTCAAGCTCACCTTTGCGCTGGCTTTTTGCACAACTTGCATTTTACTCCCCATCGGTTTAGCCCTAGGGGCTTATTTAGCCCATAAAAAAGGCGTGTTTAAAACCCTTCTAGAAACCCTCACTTGGATGCCTCTAGTCTTACCCCCTAGCGTGCTAGGCTTTTATCTTCTATGGCTCTTTGCGCCCACCAGTCCCCTAGGGGCGTTTTTGCAACAACACCTACACCTACGGCTTGTTTTTAGTTTCCAAGGCTTAGTGCTGGGTAGCGTGATCTTTTCCTTGCCCTTTATGGTGAATCCTATCCAGCACGCCCTAGCCAATTTGCCCCCCTCTCTCAAACAAGCTAGCTATACGCTAGGCAAGGGCAAGCTCTTCACCTTTTTTAAGGTGCTCTTACCCAATATCAAACCCAGCTTATACCTAGCCATCACCACCACCTTTACCCACACAATCGGAGAATTTGGGGTGGTGATCATGCTAGGGGGGGATATTGAGGGTAAAACGCGCGTGGCTAGCGTGGCGATCTTTGTGGCTTCTGAAGCCAATGACAACGCGCTAGCCAACCAATACGCCCTAGTGCTCTCAGGCGTGAGCTTCGCTCTGCTCTTTGGCTTGCTCTGGTGGCAAAGGCGCGCGCGCATGTTCTAGTAAGTAGAAATTCTTGTATTCGAACCACTCCGCTATGATCTCTACATTCAGTGCCACGCCCTGCAAACACGCCAAATCTTGCACCACCACAATGGGCTGGACGCTCTCCACGCCCACCAGTCTCTCTCGAATGTAGAGTTCTTCCTCATAGCCCAAGCGCAAATCCGCCAAATCCACAGGCGCGTTGCACAGCAGAGACGCTACGCCCCTGGTGTCTAAAAATAGCGTGTCGTCCTTGCAAGAGAATCCCACTTCTATGGATAGTGCGGGGAGATTTAAGCCATGCTGTTTGGCTAACAAACTCTGGGATAGGGAGGGCTTGAGGGCAATGCTGTGCACCTCTAGCTCTTTTAGGGTGGTTTTTTTACCCATGGAGTGGTTTAAAACATAACAAGCCAAAGGCACGCCATTGGCACACACCAGCGCGCGCACGAGTAAATAGCCTTGGGCGTTGTGTTGCAATAAGGAGTAATCTAGCCCGCTGGCTTCTAGGCGATCGCGCTGCTTAAAGAGTTCAAGGCGCGCTTGGATGCTACTAGGCTGGATTTGTCGGCTTAGGGGGCTGATGAGTTCTACGCAGGGTTTGTTTTGGGCTTGTCTTTGGGCGTTTAGGGCGAACTGGCATCCGCAATAATTCTGTCTGTAGAGTTTGTCGCGCTTGGCTAGGGCGTTTTGGCGTTGCACCCCCCCTTGTGCGCGCACATTGTGGTAAATAAAGCGCAGATGGTAGCGCGCCCCAATAGCCTCCCCTTGCGCTTTCAAAATCGCTTGTTCCTTCATGGGACTGGAGAGTAAAGTCGTGCTAAACGCCTCTATGCCTAGCATCAAAGCCATTTGTGCGCACGCCTCTAAGCGCACATCAAAACAGACATTGCAACGCGCACCCTTTTCGCGCTCCTGTTCTAAACCCTTGATCGCCTCTAGCCATGTTTCTAGCGCATAATCCCCCTCAATGAGGCTAATCCCTAGCTTGTGGCACGAGCGGCGCACATCCGCTAAACGCAATAAATATTCGGCATGGGGGTGGATATTGGGGTTATAAAAAAAGCCACTAAATTGGGTAGTAGGGTAGAGCTTGACCAATTCCTGGAGAAAATAATGGCTGTCCACCGAACAACAGATGTGCACCAACATGCGATCACAGGTCATTTTTTAAGCACCATGTAAACATAATAGCCCACCCCCCCCAATAATACCCCTATGAGAAATACCAACAAGAAATCATCCAAAAGCCCCATCAACACCCCTTGTATTCACTTGCATCCATTATAGCCGATCTTAGTGTGTTTGTGTAAGCCCAAAGCTTGTTTATGGACGCGCCCGGGCGTTTAATCTAACTTGCATGAGTCTTATGCTAGGCTAGCAGCATTGAATGTGAAGGGCGTTTTTATGGATGCTATAACAATCCCGGTGGTGATGGTTTTTAACCAAAACTATTATATCCCGGCTGGAGTGGCGATGCACTCCATGTTAAGCTGTGCTGCGCGCGCTAGGGAGGGATTACCTCTGTTTTACAAGATTCATGCTCTAGTGCAGGGTTTAGATCAACACCACAAGGAAAAACTCCAAGAAACCCTTAGAGCTTTTTCTAGTTTCTCTAGCTTGGAGTTTTGCGATCTCGAGCCCCCAACAACCAACAACCAACAACCAACAACCAACAACCAACAACCAACAACCAACAACCAACAACCAACAACCAACAACCAAGATGCCGCACGGCTTTATCGTGAAAAACTAAGTCCTCTATTTAAATGTGTCCACCCCAATGGTTTAGCCTGCTGGTCGAGCTTAATATTACTCCGCCTTATTTTGCCTTCCCTCTTCCCCCAATACGATAAAATCATCTCATGCGATGTAGATGTGGTGTTTAGTGGTGATATGAGCGAAAGCTATTTCCTGCTTGGTTTGGACGATCCTTATTACTTTGCAGCGGCAAAAGGCTATTACGCCGGTAGCTTGCAGGCATTTATAAAAGAGCGCAGAAAAGCCGCTTCAGCTGCTGGGCTTGACACCACCAAGCATTTTTTATCAGATGAAGAACACCAGATCATCTACGAAAATGAGTTTAACAATGGCTTTATGGTGGTGAATCTCAAAGCATGGCGCAGAGATGATCTAGAAAGCAAGTGCTTGGAGTTTTTTGCCCTTAAAAATCACGCGCTCTTGTGCGCTGAACAAGATGCCACAAGCCTGTTATGCCATGGGCATGTATTAGAGTTGCCCCGTAAATACAATAAACACACTGGCATCTGCTCTCCAGACACCCAAGATTCCAAAGAGGTGATCATGTGGCACTTTGTAGAGAATAAGCCATGGAAACTAGGCGCGACCAATATGGCGGATGTCCAAATGTGGATCACAGCCCTTTTGCGCACTCCCCTACGCTTTGACTATTTCCATGATTATTACTCCCAACTCAAAGGTCCCTACCCTTTTGAACCCATGGTAGCTAGTCAGCGCGCTCTGTTGGGCTTTATCTTCTATAAAATCAAGAAAAAGATAAAGCGTTTTTTAAAAACCTTGATACCACCGCGCGTTTGAACCTCTCAGCCCATTACACCACCATAACAGATGGACCACCGTGCTTTCTAAAATCCTCTAGATTCTAAATGGCTGACCTATTCTCTATCTAGTTAGTGTATTTGCGCTACAATGCCAGCACCTTATGCTAAGAAAGCCTATCATGATCGCTTTGCAACAGTGCGCTACTTATGTGCCCTACCCATTAGCCCTTTATAGCCAGCTCAAACACCCCCACACTCTGCTATTGGAAAGCGCGCACGCAGAGAGCAAGGCGCACACGAAGTCCATCATCTTAAGTCGCGCATGCCTGCGCTTGATCGCCCAAGATCAACAGGTGCGCTTGAGCGCGCTCACCCCCAATGGGCAGGCTTTGCTCCAAAAACTCAGCCTTGTGTTGCAAACCCCCTTAGCAGGGGCTACTTTGCAACTTGATTACCCCAAAACCTCTAGTTTCCAAGATGAGTATTCTAAACTCTTCATGCCAAGCCCCTTGGACGCGTTGCGCGCCCTTTTACAAAGCGTGCGCCCCAATTCTAGCCACCCCCTAGCTCTCTTTTGTGCCGGGCTATTCTCCTTTGAAATGGTGCATTATTTTGAAACACTCCCGCGCCTAAGCGCGCAAGAAAACAACGCGCCAGATTATCTATTTTACCTCGCCCAAACCCTCATCGTGATTGACCACAAGGCGCGCACCACCCAAATTTTGGGCGCATGCTTTGATCCTACCTACCAACAAGACTTGCAAGCGGACATGCAAGCCCTAGCCCAACTAGCCCAAGAGAGTCAAGAGGACTTCACCCCCCACAAACACGCCCAAGATAGCACCTTAAGCATGGATTGCCCAGACGCGCGTTTTGCACAAAGGGTGTTGTGTTTACAAGAAGCCCTGCACGCGGGGGATATTTTCCAAGCGGTGATCTCTAGGGGCTTTAGCTTGGAGTGCCAAGACCCTCTAAGCGCTTACCACCAGCTCAAGGCGCGCAACCCCAGCCCCTATATGTTTTACATGCATGCTTTGGATTTTATCCTCTTTGGGGCTAGCCCAGAGAGCGCGCTCAAATATGACGCGCCCAGCCGCACCGCGCAAATCTGCCCCATTGCCGGCACGCGCCCTCGGGCGCGCGCCCCTCAAGGGGATATTGATGTGGATTTAGACAACCGCATGGAGTTAGAATTACTCAGCGATGCCAAAGAGCGCGCAGAGCACCTCATGTTAGTGGATTTAGCCCGCAATGATCTTGCGCGGGTGTGTTTGCCTAACACGCGTTTTGCTAGCAAACTCTTGCGTGTGGAAAAGTATTCTCATGTCATGCATTTGACCTCAGCGGTGCAAGGGGTGCTCAAGCCCGATTTGGACGCGTTGCACGCCTTTAGGAGTTTTATGAACGCGGGCACTTTGAGCGGCGCGCCCAAAATCTCCGCCCTGCAACTCATCGCGCAATTAGAGGGTAAGCGGCGCGGGTCTTATGGGGGTTCTTTGGGGTATTTGTGCGCTGATGGTTCTATGGATACCTGCATTGTGATTCGCTCTGCCTTCGTGCGCGCCAATAGGGCGTTCGTGCAAAGCGGGGCGGGCATTGTGCTAGAGAGCGATCCGCTAATTGAGAGCGCAGAAACCAAAGCCAAAGCCCAAAGCGTGCTAGAAGCCATCCAAAGGACGCACCAATGACGATTTTCTTCATTGACAATTTTGACTCATTCACCTACAATCTAGTCTACGAATTGGAGAGTTTGGGGCATGATCTCAAGGTCTATCGTAACTCCACCCCTGAGCAGGAGTTGCTAGCCCTCATGCGCGCCCAGCCCAACCCGGTGCTTTTGTGCATTTCGCCCGGACCAGGCACCCCTGAGCAATCGGGGCGACTCTTGGCTTTATTGGACAAGGCGCGCGGGGAGTTCCCTATTTTGGGGATTTGCTTGGGCTTGCAGGCTTTAGCGCAAAGTTATGGGGCACAGGTGGGCGCGTGCGCGCAGATTGTGCATGGCAAGAGTTCGCGCATTGAGCTAGAACCCTTTGAGCCCTTTGAGGGCTTGGGGACGCATTTGCAAGTGGCGCGTTACCACTCTCTAAGGGCTCACCAACTGCCCGCTTGTTTACAAGTGATCGCGCATTACCAAGACATCGTCATGGGGATTTACCACCCCCAAGACAACGCCCTAGCCTACCAATTCCACCCTGAGAGCATCATGACCCCCAAGGGCACACAGCTTTTAAAACAGAGTGTGGAGTTTTTGCAAAACAGCGCTAACCTTTAGAAATTGTAGACATAATTAGCAAAGATGGCGATTGTGCGTCTAAAGGTGAGGTTCCATTTATCTCCGCCATTGTCTAGAGTGTCCTTTTCTGTGTAGTAGGGATCGTTGATGGTGGGGATGCGCACGCCCACTTCAACACCTTGGTGTTTGGTGAAGTTGGTTCTAAACCCGATGTTGATAATGAATTGCACGAAAGTGGGGCTGAAGTTTGTTTTGCCATAGACTTTGTCTGTTTTTGCCATCTCTTGGAAACTCTCATTCATGGTGCTACACTGGTTATTATTATTGGTGTAAGCACAAGATCCGCCACTATATCCACTGCCCATTAACCAGCTACTCCCCCCAATCATTACCCCGGCAAACACGCCCAAATTATACCCATTCTTTTCATAGAAGTTGTAGATCGCATCCACACCCACCCCATAGAATAAGTTAGCGGCTTTGCCTATGGTGTTGAATAACCATGAAGGGGATTTCATAATGTAACTCCCCCCCTGCCCGCTAAACATACCATAGTAGCGCAAGCCAAAGCGTTTTTTCTTGCCAAAGAATTGTTTGTAACCAAATTGGATATCCGCGCCAAAGAGATTCCCTGAGGTCTTGGCAGAGGTACTAAACGCCTCTTGTGAATAATAAGGGTTGTTTGGATCAGTAATGGTCGGCTGGCTGTAACTATATCCACCGGTCATGTTAGAATACTGGAAACCCCCCTCTACAAATACGCCATTTTCCTCCGCACTCAAAGGGGCAAAAGAACAAAGGGCTAAAGAACCAAAAAGGGCTAAAATTTTACTCTTGCTAGCTAAGCGTGCTGTGCCGTGTGATCATAGCTAAAAACCCCTTAAAGTAAGAATAAAAGCGCAGGGATTCTAGTCGCATTTTGCTTGTTTGTCAAGTGGTGGGTTAGTGTGCCAATACTCCTCATAACTGCCCTTAAAATCTAAAAGGGATACAGCGTTTGAACGCTAGACTTGGTTTTCAGGCTCTAAATGGATGGACGCAATCATTTGGCAATCTTTTAAATGGTAATGCCCATAGAGGTATTTTTGATCCAGCCACACCAAGAGGCTAAAAGGGAATATTTGCCCTGCATGGGTGTGTCCGCACAGAAGTAAATCAGGTTTTTGTTCTAAATGCGTGAAGGATTTGGGTTGATGGGAGAGTAAAAACACTGGGCAGATTGGGGTTAGCTTGGGTAAAAATAGTCTTAAAATCGGGTTCAAAGCGTTTAAAGCGATATCCTATAAGATCATTTACACCCATTAGATTGAGTCCTGCCACTTGGACACTTTCATTTTGCAGGACGCGTAAAAGAAAACTTTACTGGGTTATTTAAAGCACAGGGCGCAAACAGAATTAGGGCGTTTACGCGCCTTTTGTGCCCGCTATTGGGAAAAACCACGGGCATAGAATCCATTATCCTTATCCAATGGTTTAATATTTTAAGCTAGAACAACGAGGATTTTTCTAGTTGCTTGTTTTCTTATCTTAATTCTCAAAGGAGCTTTAAAATGCAAAAGATCACGAAGGGTTTTTTATGGGTAGCAGGGGTGTCGCTTGCGCTCTCGGGTTGTGCTATGGATACAGGACCGGGCGCTGGCTCTGCTAGCAAAGCTGAGAGTCCTACTAAAAAAGAAGTCAGCTCTGTTCTTCTTGACTTTGATTACCCCATTAATATCACCCAAGAAGCCTCTAATGGTCACACTATTGCCATTTTAACCCCCCATATACAAGTGAGCGAGAATCTCCAAGCCTATATAGGGAAATTCCAAGACGCTTTGGTCAAACAGATACAAGACATTTTCCAAAAAAGGGGCTACCAGGTCGCGCATTTCACAGACGCACAAACTCTCACTCCTGAACAAAAACATAAAATATGGGCTGTTTTGGATATGAGGGGGTGGATGGGAATCTTAGAAGACATGAAAATGAACACCAATGCCCCCGAAGACAACAACACGGACACTATGGTCGATCAAAGTTCAGGGTCTGTATGGTTCAAATTCTTCGAGCCAGAAACAGGGCGGATTATCCATAACTTTGCTGTGGAAGTGGGGACAGAACGCGCAATCACGCACACCTACACCTACCAAGCCACAAATTCGGGCGGGTTTGCCGGTGCCAATGCGGTTAGCCACAATGTGCTAGACAAGAATCACGATGACGCAATCCATCGAATCCTCAACAAAATGTATGCGGTTGTGATGAAGAAGTTGGTGTCTGAACTCACCGATGCCAATATCAACCGCTACAGAAATGCCATTGAGAAGATCAAAAAATAGACACCGGAGCCTACAACAATCCTCCCACCACTTGGGTGGTGTAGTAGGCAATGCAAGAGAAGAAGTAAGCCACTACCGTTGTAAAGACAAAGAGATAGAGCACAAATTTAGTCCCCCCTGCCTCTCTCCCAAAGATGCTTTATTCATCAAAGATCTCGCTTTTCTTGCCCTTTAAGCCCCCAGCGCATTGTAATCCTTGTATTTTTCGTTGCACCCTTTGCAAATGTTTGCCAGCACCAAGCCCAAGTTCTATGGCTTTTTTGTAACAAGTCTCTGCGATCAAAAGGGCTTGTTTTGATCCTTTAAATTTAGGGCTAAACTCCAAATACTGCCCCATCATGTCGATAGCACCCCCAAGCATTATACGCCTTAGAGCAAACCCCTTAAAATCTTTTGCGCGTAGCCCATCCAAATTCACACATAAATTTGCGCCATCTAGCCTAATAAACACGCCATTAGCATCAAGAATCTCTGTTAAAAGTTGTTCGACTTTATCCCAATTCTTTTTGACACAAGAGCCATCGCTATACATGCTAGAAAGAAAGGCTTTAGCCATTATCACAGCCGCATCTTGATTTTGCATATCCTTTTTTTTAATCACCAATTGAAAATAATGTTTTGCCTTGCAAGCATTCTTTTTTCTCCCATCCCCAAATAAATACGCCTCCCCTAAATACGCGCTCCCCAATATATCCCCCTGCTTGTGTGCTTGTTTAAAAATGCCAAAAGCCTCCTTGTAATGCCCATCGTGCGCAGCCTTGATCCCCCTTTGCATAAAAGCGCTCACCTCCTGTGCTTGCAAAACTCCCATTACAACCACCAAGCCCACAAACACCAACCACCAGCTATTCTCTTTCTTAACGCCCATAACAGCCTCCATTAAGCCAAGGATAGCCAATAATCTTTAAAAGCACCCCTAAGCCAAAGTATGCTAGAATCCGCGTTCCTAATCACACCTACAAGGCATGCCATGAACGCGCATTTAACCCAGCTCATAGAAATTTCGCGTCTAGATAAAGACATTGAAGCCCTAGAACCCTTGATTCAGGCTAAACGCGTGGATTTAGACAAGGCATTAGCCACCAAACATAAACAACAGGCTGAATACAGCGCGCTAGAAGAAGAAAAGGCGGCATTAAAATTGCAGATTGCTAAAAACGAACAAACCTTGCACGAGATCAACGCCAAAGTAGACAGCATCCAAAAGAAAATTGCCCAGATTAAGTCTGAGCGCGAATTGCGATCTTTGGGGATTGAAGAGGATATTACTAAGGAGCGCGCCAACCAAGCTAATAAGGAAATCGAGCAGTTAGAGAATGAAATCGCGCATAAAAACAAACTGCAAAGCGCGTTGCAAGAGGCTTTAGAAAACCTTGAGGGTCAAATTAGTCGCTTAGAAGAACAGGTTGAAAAGGACACCGCCCAAATCAAGCAACGCCAGCAAGAGATTTTTCATGAAAAACAAAATCTCACGCTTAAAATGGATCGCAAACTCATCGCCTTTTACGAACGCATTAGGCGTTGGGCGGGCAATACTTGCGTGGTGAGTGTGCGCAAGCAGGCATGTGGAGGGTGCTTTATCCGCATTAATGACAAGACTTATACTGAAATTTTGGGCAGTCAAGACATTTTGACATGCCCGCATTGTGGGCGCATTCTCTATGTAGAAACTGGGTCCCAGCCAACAAGCGAGATCTAATTTTTTATCGCATCTATACCGCTGTGCTTGCACTAGCGCATCTGCTAGCCCTACCCGTGCTTGCTTTATGGCGTTTCAAACCCAAATACCGCCACTCTTTAAGCGCGCGCTTTTTTGCCAGGGGGCATAAACTTACCTTTAAACCCGTGTTGTGGTTTCATGCCTGCTCTTTTGGCGAAATCAAATCCCTAGAGCCCTTGCTAGCCCTTTTTCCTAGCACCCCCATTTTGCTCACCACCACCACCCAAACCGGCTACACTTTAGCGCATAACACCTACGCCCATAACGCCCATATACAGGTGCGCTATTTGCTTTTTGAAACCTTGCTTTGGCTGTGGCGCAAGGATTTAAACGCTCTGCAAACTCTCGTGGTTACCGAGGCGGAGTTGTGGCTGGGGGTCTTTATGCTGGCTAAAAAAGTAGGAGCGCAAACCTTTTTGATCAACGCGCGTATTTCTAAGCGTTCTTATGGGCGTTACTACCGCTTTAGGGCATTTTACGCCTACCTTTTTTCTAAAGTGGATCGCATCTATGCCCAAAGTGCGCAGGATTTAGAGAGGTTATCCTCTTTAGGAATGCGCACAGGGACGATCTTCCCCAATCTCAAACTCTTTAACCCTCCCAAGCCCACTCATCACTACCCAAAACCCCCTAAAACCCTAATTCTAGCCGCTAGCACCCATCCGGGGGAAGAGGTCTTGATCTTAGAGGCGTTTTTAGCTTTGCAAAGCGATGCTTTGCTTTGCCTAGCCCCGCGCCACCCTGAGCGCTTTGAGGAAGTCAAAAAAATATTGATTCAAAAGGACTTGATCTTTGATCTTTTTTCAGAGGGGCTCACATGGCGTAACCCAATTACTCTGATTGACGCGCTGGGGGTTCTCAATGACTTTTACGCGATTGCGGACATCGTGATTTTAGGGGGGGCTTTTGCGCCAATAGGGGGGCATAACCCCTTAGAACCCGCCTTTTTTGGGGCAAAACTCATCAGTGGCACACATATTTTCAACCAAGAAGCCTTGTTTAGCTGTGTGCAAAATTATGTCTTGGTGGAACCCCCACAATTAGCCCAAACACTCGCACAAGCCCAAACAATCTTGCCTAGCTCCATTGAATACGGCGATCATCGCCTAGAAACATTAGCCCAAGCACTATGCAAAAAGCCTATAAACTCTTGAGCGCCCAATTAGGCATCTCGCACAAGCAAGCTAAAAACTTAATTGATTTGGGCAGAGTGCGCGCGCATCACAAACCCTTAAAATTAGCCAGAACTCTGCTCCCCCTCACAACGCATTTTGAGGTGTTGGAGCGCGTGGAGTCTGCTATTCTCTACCAAGATGATGTTCTCTTAGCCCTTTGTAAAAGCGCGGGAGTGGATAGCTACGCACTGCAAGCTAAACACACGCCCTACCAACTCTTGCACCGCTTAGACAAGCCCACTAGCGGGGTTCTTTTATTAGGCTGTGCCCCCTTTTACGCCCGCGCATTAGAAGCGTTCAAGCAAAGACGCGTCTACAAAGAATATTGCGCGCTGGTAGAGGGCATGATCGCTAAGAAACAAACCTTAGACATGCCCTTAAAAACGCACAAAAGCCACGCGCATGCTAATAAGGGTTTTGTCAAAAGTATGTGCGATTCTAAGGGCAGAGAGGCGATCACCCACATCACCCCTCTTAAACACTACCCCCGCCACACTCTTTTAAAAGTGGTGATCGAAACCGGAGTAACCCACCAAATTCGCGCGCATCTAAGTGCGATCAAGCACCCCATTGTGGGGGATACTCTCTATGGGGCAAAGCCCAGCGCACATCTCTTTTTGCACGCCAAACGCGTAAAACTCTTGGGTTATGATTTACAAGCCCCCACCCCGCCCTATTTTGATTTAGGAGAGGATTTTGAGTTTTTGGAATGAAATTTACAGCCACTTTAGCCCCATTGCCTTTTCTCTCTTTGGTTTAAATGTGCATTGGTATGGCTTGGCTTATGTGAGCGCGCTCCTTGTTGCCTTTTTTGTCGCCCTCAGCGCGATCAAACGCGATCCACAGCGATTCCCCATCACTAGGGCGCATTTTGAAAGCTATTTTCTCTATGTAGAATTGGGCGTGATCTTGGGCGCGCGCTTGGGCTATATTCTCATCTACGATCCCAACACCCTTTACTATCTCAAAGCCCCATGGCAGATTTTCAATCCCTTTTATAATGGGGAGTTTGTGGGTATTCGAGGGATGAGCTACCATGGCGGGCTGGTGGGTTTTTTGGTGGCTTCATGGCTGTTTAGTGTGGTCAAAAAGCAAAACTTTTTGATCTATTTGGATTTGATTGCGATCTCTTTGCCCTTGGGCTATGTTTTTGGGCGCATAGGTAATTTTTTAAACCAAGAATTAGTGGGGCGTATAGTGCCTAGCAGCGATGTAATAGGACAAAAAATTGGGATTGTGGTCAATGGGGTTTTGCGCTATCCTAGCCAACTCATTGAAGCGTTTTTAGAGGGTTTAGTGCTCTTTGTGGTGGTATGGGTGGCTAAAGCTTTTGTGCGTGCTCCGGGCATGCTCATGGTGGTCTATGGTTTGGGGTATGCGCTCGCACGCTTTATTTGTGAATACTGGAGAGAGGCGGACGCACAACTGGGGTATTACTTTTGGCACTTGAGTATGGGGCAAATTCTAAGCTTAGTGATGGTGGGGATTTCTTTGGGCTTGTGGGCTTATATTGCGCGGATTAAAAAAGTTTAGCTAGAATAGCGCGCATGGGAAGTTTAAGCAAATTCTTAGCCCTTTGCTTGTGTGTGGCTGGCTTGCATGCCGAAAAGATTGAGGACATCGCTAATATCGTGGGCGTGCGCGATAACCAGCTGGTAGGCTATGGGCTGGTGATCGGGCTCAATGGCACGGGGGATAAGTCTGGCTCAAAATTTACCATGCAATCCATTGCTAACATGCTAGAAAGTGTCAATGTTAAAGTGTCCCCCCAAGACATCAAATCTAAGAATGTGGCTGCGGTGATGATCACGGCTAGCCTCCCCTCTTTTGCGCGTCAGGGCGATAAAATTGATGTGCAAATCTCCTCTATTGGGGACGCTAAGTCCATCGATCATGGGGTGTTGGTGATGACCCCTTTGAGCGCCATTGATGGGAATATTTACGCCATCGCACAAGGGAGTGTGAGCTTGGGCAATTCGGCTAACCTCCTCTCGGGCACGATCATCAATGGGGCGACTATTGAGCGCGAGGTCAGTTACGATCTCTTGCATAAAAATGGCATGACACTCAGTCTTAAAAAGCCTAACTTCAAAAACGCGATCAAGATTCAAGAGGCTTTGAATCACACTTTTAAACAGCCCGTAGCCCTAGCCATCGATCCAAAGACGATCAAGCTCAAAAAGCCGGACAATTTAACCATGGTGGAGTTTTTGGCGTTGATTCAAGAAGTCAATATTGATTACAGCCATGCCAATAAGATTATCATTGATGAGAAATCGGGCACTGTGGTAGCCGGGGTGGATATTGTGGTGCACCCGGTGGTGGTTACTAGCGGAGATGTAACCATTAAGATCACAAAGGAACTCTTAGAGCCCAAGAAGGGCAAGGCAAAAAAAGACATCCAAAAGCTGGACGCGCAAACCATGTTTGACACCAAGGAGAATGTTTTGAGCTCTCAAAAAGCAACTATTGCTAGCGTGGTTAAGGCGTTGCAAAAAATCGGAGTGAGCCCTAAGGGCATTGTTTCTATCTTAGAGGCGATGAAAAAGGGGGGGGCGATCAGCGCAGAAATGGAGGTTATATGATTAAGAATAATTTAGACATCTACAACCAGTATCTAGCCAATAAACTCGATGCTAAAAGTCTTAAAGGCGATGATGCCAAGCTCAAAGAACAAACCAACGCCTTTGAATCCTTGCTCTTAAAATTCATGCTCGACACCGCGCTTAAATTAGACAACCCGCTCTACCCTAAGCAACCCGGGAGCGAGATTTACCAATCCATGTTTAAGGAGTCTCTCTCTGATCAACTCAGCGGGCATTTTGGCTATAGCGAGCTCTTGTTCAATTTTCTCAAAGCCCAAGAGGAAGCCAAGAAACAAGGTTAGGTTGGCATGGAAAACTCTAAAGAATCCGAAGGTATCTTACACAAGATCGGGGATCGTCAAGAGCTTTTAGCCTTGCTCAATGAGTTTATCTTACAGAGCTACAAGGTAGAAAAAGAGTTTAAGGACTACAAAGCCCTCTATGAGTGGGTGATTGAGATTTTGCCCCAAGCCATTTGGGTGCTCAATGAGAACAAGAGCTTCTTTTACAAGAATAGCAAAGCCCTAGAGAATCAGAGTATTTTTGAAAAGGCGCGCGCGCAAGGCTTTAATAGCGAGATCGAGCACGAGGGTAAGAATTATTTGTTTCAGCACAATAAAATTCAGGGCAAGGAAATCATCACCGCCACAGACATCACCAAACAGAAACGCCAAGAACGCCTAGTTTCTATGGGAAAAATCTCCGCCCACTTAGCCCATGAGATTCGCAACCCGGTAGGTTCGATCTCACTTCTCACTTCTGTCTTGCTCAAAAAGGTAGACGAAAAGACCAAGCCCATCGTGTTTGAGTTGCAAAAGGCGTTGTGGCGCGTGGAGCGCATCATCAAGGCGACCTTGCTTTTTTCTAAAGGGGTGCATGCTAATAAAGTCGTGCAAAGTTTAGCGTTGTTAGAAGATGAGATCAAGGACGCGCTCAACCAATATACCTACACTAAGGACATCACGCTTAAGACAGACATCGCGCCCATTAGCGCACGCTACGATCTAAGTTTGCTCAGTATCGCCTTGCAAAACTTCTTGTATAATGCCATCGATGCGATCGAAGAGGGGCATTTAGAAGAGGGGCAAATTGAAGTGAATATCTTTGAGGAGGGGGAATGGGTGGTGTGCCACATTAAGGACGATGGAAAAGAGATCATTGATAAAGAAGTGCTCTTTGAACCCTTTGAAACCACCAAATTAAAGGGTAATGGCTTAGGTTTAGCACTCTCCTTGCAGGTGGTTCAAGCGCACGGGGGGCAAATCACCCTACTAGACACCCCAGAAAAAATCTTTGAAATCCGCATTTTGAGGGATTTGGAGGAAGCCACTTCTTCTTAAAATCTTTTAGTTTCTAATCTACCCGCGCGCTATGGGCGATCCTTGGAGCTTTTAGCAAAGTTAGTTTTGCCATGCCATACTTCTACACATATTTTACTAAGGAGAACCATGAAAAAACACATAGATTTAAACAGCGACATGGGGGAATGTTTTGGACCCTGGATTATTGGAGATGGCGTAGATGATGCAATTATGAAGCTCATTAGTAGTTGCAATATTGCCGCGGGCTTTCATGCTAGCGATCCCAATATCATGCGCCATAGCGTGCAAAACGCCCTAGAGCAAGGGGTAGAGATCGGGGTGCATCCGGGCTTTAGGGATTTGGTGGGCTTTGGGCGACGCCACATTGTGGCTAACCCCACGGAACTGACCAATGATTGCCTGTATCAGCTGGGGGCATTGCGTGAGTTTGTGCATTTTCTGGGGGGCAAGTTGCACCACTTTAAGCCGCACGGCAGTCTCTATATCCATGCTAGCAAGGATCGCACCTTCTCTGAGGAACTTCTTAGCACTTTGCATAAGATTGACCCCAGCTTACCTATTTATTGCATGGAAAACACGATCACGCATGCAGTCGCCAAGGAACTCAAACACCCCTTTGTGCGTGAGTTTTACGGGGATCGCGATTATGGTGAGGATGGGCAGTTGGTGATGGTGCGCCGTGCGCGCGCCTATACGCCCGAAGAGGTCGCCCAAAAGGTTTTACAAGCTTGCACAGAGGGCACGGTTCAAACTGTAACCGGTAAGACTATCCCCGTAGATTTTGACTCGGTGTGCATTCACAGCGACACCCCCGGGGCGCTCTCTTTGTTGCAAGCCACGCGCGCGCTTTTAGAAAAAAATGGCATTGCCATCCAAAAACCCACTATCCACCACCCTTAAGGAGAGATCATGCACGAAGTTGTAAGCCCTATCCCTGGAACTTTTTATCGCAAACCCAACCCGGATGCCGCCCCCTTTGTGGAGGTGGGATCAGAAGTTAATGAGGACACCACCCTTTGCCTTGTGGAGGTGATGAAAACCTTCAATGAGATTAAAGCTGGAGTTAAAGGCAAGATCAAGGAAATTAGGGCGGAGAATGAACAATTTGTCAATCCGGGCGATGTGCTCTTTGTGGTGGAGTAGGCGATGCTAGAACACCCTTTAAAAATCCAAAAAGTCTTGGTGGCTAATCGCGGAGAAATCGCAGTGCGCATTATCCAAGCCGCCCATGAGCTCAACATGAAAGCAGTCGCCATCTACACGGACGCGGATGCGGGCAACCTTGCTTGTCAGTTAGCCGATGAGTCTTACCGGGTGGGGGAGAATCTCGCCCATAAGAGTTATCTTAATATTGATAATGTGCTTGAGGTGGCTAAACAAGCCAAAGTGGATGCCATCCACCCGGGCTATGGCTTTTTGAGCGAGAACGCCCAATTTGCTAAAAAAGTTGAAGAAGCGGGGATTATTTTTGTAGGTCCCTCAAGTGAGCTTATCGCCACTATGGGCGATAAGGCTAAAGCTTTAGAGCAGGCAAAAAAAAGCCAAGTGCCCATTATGCCCTCTAGCCCGGTGCTAGAGAGTCTAGATCAAGCCCTAGAGCAGGCGCGCAAAATCGGCTACCCCCTACTGATCAAAGCAATCGCGGGGGGCGGGGGCAAGGGGATTAGGCTTGTAGCAGATGAAGCCCAACTCAAAACCCAATTTGAGATCGCCACGGCAGAGGCGCGCGCAGCCTTTGGCAATGGGGGGGTGTATTTAGAAAAATACTTGCAAGGTGCTAAACATATTGAGGTGCAAATACTGGGCGATGGGCACAATGTGATTCACCTTTACGATCGCGAGTGTTCTTTGCAGCGGCGCAGGCAAAAGGTGCTAGAGGAAGCCCCCAGCCCTAGCCTAGATTCCCAAACACGAGAGGCGTTGTGCGCGTGTGCGGTGCGCATGGCAGCAGATGTGGGTTATAGCGGGGCGGGCACTTTGGAGTTTCTCTATGACACACAGAGCAAGGGCTTTTACTTTTTAGAGATGAATACGCGAATCCAAGTCGAGCATGGGATTACTGAAATGGTAACCGGGATTGACATTGTGCGCCAAATGTTGCGCATTGCCGATGGGCAAGGTTTGCACTACCAACAAAAAGACATTTCTTTACACGGGCATTCTGTGGAGGTAAGAATTAACGCCGAAGACCCCCAAAATAATTTTTTCCCCAGTCCCGGGGAGATCACTAAATTACAATGCCCCACCGGTTTGGGCGTGCGCTTGGATAGCATGCTCTTTAGCGGGCGCATCATCCCCCCTTTTTACGACTCGCTCATTGCTAAACTCATTGTCTATGATCGAAGCCGCCCCCTAGCCCTAAATAAGCTCAAAAGAGCTTTAAATGAGCTTAAAATTGAGGGGGTGAAAACCACCATCGGGCTTTTTAAGGAGCTGTTGGGTAACCCGCATATCCAAAAGGGCGATTACGACATTAACTTTTTAGAAAACTACCAGCAGGAGGCTAAAAATGGCGTTTAGATACAGCTTTGGGGGGGACACTTTTTTTATTTGTAGAGGTGAGTGAGGAGGGGATGTCTTTAGAGGCGTTTTTTCTAGCCATGGCGATTTGCAACCGCTTGAGGGAAATGCAAGTGGAGGGCATTACCGAAATTTGCCCGGCTAACGCGTCCTATATGATCGCCTTTAATCCGGATATTTTACCCCACACCAAAGCCTTAGAGATTTTAAAATCCCTAGAAAAAGAGGTTGTAGGGGCGCGCACAGAGATTCAAACCCGCCTCATTGAAATGCCCGTTTTTTACAACGACCCTTATACTTATGAATGCCAAATGCGTTTCCGCAATAACCACCAATGCAGAGAGCCCGGATCCACGCTTGATCCCAATATTACCGATATTGAATACGCCCGCCAGATCAATGGCTATGAGAGTGTGGAGGCGTTTATCAAAGCCCACTCAGAGAGCCCTTGGTTTGTGAGTATGATCGGTTTTGTAGCCGGACTGCCTTGGCTTTACCAACTTGTAGAGCGTCCAGCCCAAATTGAAGTGCCCAAGTATGCGATTGCGCGCATTGATACCCCGGCGCTGACCATCGGGCATGGGGGGTGTTTTGGGTGCATTTATGCGGTGCGCGGGGGTGGGGGGTATCAGATGATGGGGATCACGCCCGCGCCCGTGTGGGACCCCAAACAGAGATTGCCCTATTTTAAAGAGAGCATGGTGTTTTTAAACCCCGGGGACATTATCAAATTCACCCCCTGCACGCAAGCGGAGTATGATCAATATGTCAAAGAGGTAGAGGCAGGCACTTTTGATCTCAAAATCCGCCCTACACGCTTTTCTTTGCAAGAGTGGCAAAGCGACCCCAAAGCCTATAACCAAAAAATCTTGGAGGTGTTAGCATGAGCTCTTTTAAAGTGATCAAGCCGGGCATTGCCACTTATGTAGAGGATTTGGGGCGTTATGGTTACTACCATTTGGGCATTCCCCCCGGAGGCGCGCTCGATCAAGCCTCTTTCATTGCAGCAAATGTCTTAGTGGGTAATGACAAAAACGCCGCGGCTTTAGAGGTGGCTTTGATGGCACCCGAATTAGAATTTGAGCAAGAAACTTACATTGCCGTAACTGGCGCGCACACCACCCCGCTTATCAATGGGGAGGAGATGCCCAGCAATAGCGCGCTTAAAGTGCCCGCAGGGGGCAAACTTAGCTTTAGCTATCTCAAAAAGGGCGCGCGTGCTTATATCGCTATGGCTGGGGGGGTGGATGTACCCGTAGTGATGGGCTCGCGCTCCACCTATCCGCTAGGGAGCATTGGGGGTTTTAAGGGGCGCAAACTTGAGGAGGGCGACATACTCCCCATTGGCACGCCCACGGGCAAACCCAGCCAAAAAGCCCTAGCCCCAGAGTTTCATCTACACCTAGAAGAAGTGGAGGTTTTGCGTGTGATCTTGGGATTGCAGGATTACAAGCTTACAGAGCAGAGTTTGCATAATCTGTTTAATGATGTCTATGTCGTCTCCACGCAGGCAGATAGGCTGGGCTATCGCTTTAAAAACGGGCAGAAATTCACCTATAAAGATTTGCCCCAGCCCTTTGGCGCGGGCTCAAATCCGAGTAATATCCCCGATGCCTGCTACCCGGTGGGCTCTATGCAAGCCCCCGGAGGTAATGAACCCATTGTCTTGCAAAGGGACGCGCCCAGTGGGGGCGGATTTGCGATGTATTGCACGCTGATTAGTTGCGATTTAGATCGCCTAGGGCAGTTTGCGCCTAATCAAAAAGTGCGCTTTAAAGCCGTAGATATGGAGCAAGCTCTAGTGGCACGCAAAGCCTATCAAGACAAGATTGCCAAGATGATTGAGAGTTTGAGTTAAAGGAGATGCCATGCCCACACACCATGAGGACTTAGCCCATAAGCATACAGAGGATGAATCCACTTTTGTAGTTACGCAGGAGAGAAAAGCCTCACGGGGTTCTTTGATGATGTCTTGGTGGGGGGTTTGTTCGGCTTTGTTTTATGTGGTGGTGGGGGTGGCGATGGCACAAGCCTATGGCACAAAAAATGCCCTGATCGGGTTGCTTATCACCGTAGTAGCGTATTCTCTCATCAACGCGTTTATCTCTAGCTATGCGGCTAAGAGCGGTCTTTCTGTCGCCCTATTTTCACGCGTGCTCTTTGGAAGTAAGGGGGCTGCCCTAGCTACCTTGATTTTCTTTGCTACCGCCATTTACTACGCCGTTTTTGAAGGGTATGTGATTGCGCTAGCAGCCACGCATAAATTCCCCGCTCTGCCCCACTGGGGGGCGTGCTTGATCATCGTGGCTTTTTCCGTGCCCTTGATCTTTGGCTCGGTGCAACACTGGTTAGATAAATTTAACGGGGTGCTCTTGCCCTTGTACCTCTTAGGGCTAGTGGCTTCTGTGATCTATGCGACTAGCACCTATGGTTATAATGAAGCGTGGTTACACATGGGACCTAAAAACGCGCCCCCCTTTGGCTGGTGGCATGTAGCAGTATATTACATGGGCGTGTGGGTGTTGATGATGTATACCTTTGACTTCGCGCGCTTTGGCAAAAGAGAAGATGTTAAATTTCACGCCTTTATCACCTTTGGCGCACCCTTTTACTTAGTCGCCTTTGTGCTCTCGGCGTTGGTAGGCATTTACTTGGTGAGCACCATGCCTAAATTAGCCACTTCAGAGTCCGCAGTCGCCTTTGCCTTCATTGAATTACTAGGTATTTTTGGGCTACTCTTTGTGATCATCACCCAAGCGCGCATCAACACAGCTAACTACTTCTTGGGCGCGACCAATATGCAAGCCTTTTTTAAGGAGGTTTTGGGGCTGGATTTTTCCAAATACATTTGGGCTGTCTTAGTCGGAGTGGTGGTGTTTTTGCTCATGCTAGTGGATATGTTTGCTTATTTGCTCAGTGCTCTAGCCTATCAGGGTATCTTCGTAGTGGCGTGGGTGGCAATCGCTTTGGTGCATATTTTAAGCGCGCCCAATTACGAGCAAGATGTGCGCAATGCCCTAAGCGCACCCGCCTTCAAGGCAGCTGGATTAGTAGCGTGGTTTGGTGCGAGTCTAGTGGGCATTTTAGTTTATCATGGGGTGTTGATCTCTAAGGATTTGGGTGCAAATTGGTATGCTACGGCTACTTTTGTGAGCGCGTGCGTGCTGTATTTGTTGTTGCGCAAAACACCCAATAAACAGCCCCATGCGCTATGAGGGGGTAAGAGCTATAAAAGGCGTTGGATTTATGGATTATGGTGGTCCCGACTGGACTTGAACCAGCGACCCCTACCATGTCAAGGTAGTGCTCTACCACTGAGCTACGCGACCACAATTTTATAGGAATTGCTAAAGGCGGGAATTATACCTGATTGTGTTGGTCTTTTGCCTTAAAGCTTTTGTTCTTGCTTAAACTTTGTTTGAGCGCGTCTAGCAACAACAAACCCACACCCACATCAATGAGCACATCAGCTAAATTGAACACCGCAAAATCAAATTTATAATGCCAATAGACATAATCGATCACATGCCCATGCACGAAGCGATCGAGTAGATTGGAGCTCCCCGCCCCCAAAACTAACCCAAAAGGGATATGGGTTTGTAGAAAAAAAGCGCGTTGGGATAAGAGCATGATTACCATGCCTATGATTAAGAGGGTTTGCAAATACTTGAGCCAAGGTCCTAAAAACTCCAACATAGAAAAAGCCACGCCTTTATTGTAGGCTAGCACGATAGAGATCACAGGACCCTCTGCTCTAAAGCCCTGTAAAATCCACTGCTTGATGGCTTGATCGCACAGCATGGCTAATAACCCCACACCTACAAACCAAAACAGCGCGTGCTTAAAAGGTGTAACACTCAAAGCAGTTGCTCTTGTAAAAAGGCTTTGAGCTCTTTGGCTTTATTTTCTAGTAGAACGCGCTCCTTGCCCTCTAAGAGAATGCGTAAGAGATTCTCTGTGCCCGAGTAGCGGATGAGATGGCGGATATGTGCCTTTTCTAAAGATTGCAATTTTTCAGCAAACCCGGGCAATTTGTCTAAGGGCTTTTTGTCTTTCACGCGCACATTTTCTAACACTTGGGGGTAGAGATTAAAGGGGTTGAGCGCCTTGCTACTAGGCTGTTTGCTCTCTACCACCAGCGCGGCGACCTGCAACGCGCCCATGATCCCATCGCCTGTTTTAGAATAATCCCCAAAGATGAGATGCCCACTCTGCTCTGCTCCAAAACTCAAGTTATGCGCTTGCATCGCCGCGCTCACGCATTTGTCCCCCACATCGCAAAACACCACCCCGATATGATGTTGTTTAAGATACTCCTCTAAAGAGAGATTGCTCATCGTGGTTGCCACAATGCTAGCATTACTCAATGCGTTACGCTTATAATTATAAAGGGCGAGCGCGCCAATGAGTTTATCCCCGGGCACCACCACGCCGGTGTTATCCACCACCACCAGCCGATCGGCATCTCCATCTAAGGCAATACCTAGATCCGCGCGGTAGCGTTTGACCTCTTGGCTTAACTCTAAAGGATAGAGCGCGCCACATTGCGCGTTGATATTGCTCCCATTGGGCTCATCATTGATCACAATCACATCTGCGCCCAGCTCGCTAAAGACCACAGGGGCGACCTTGTAGCCTGCTCCATTAGCTGTGTCAATGACTACGCGCATGCCCTGCAAATTGAGATGTTTGGGAAAGGAATTTTTTAAATGCACGATGTAGCGCCCTACCACATCATCAATGCGTTTGGCACTCCCAATCTCTAGCCCAGATTGGCAACTCTGCTCGACGCGCTTAGTGTCAGCAAAGATTTTTTCAATCTGTAATTCGCTCTCCCTTTGGAGTTTATAACCGAAGCGATCGAAAAACTTGATCCCATTGTCTTCAAAAGGGTTATGACTAGCGCTAATCATCACCCCCGCATCACAGCGCATGTTTTCGGTCAAAAAGGCGATAGCGGGCGTGGGCATAGGACCAATTTGAATCACATCATAGCCCACGCTGGTAAGCGCACTCACTAGGGCGTTTTCAATCATATAACCACTGCGGCGCGTGTCCTTGCCCACTAAGATTTTATTGCTGATGGCTTGTTTGCGAAAGTAGAGCCCAGCAGCGATGCCTAGTTGCATCACAAACATGGGCGTGATCTCCACACCCGCCCTGCCCCTGACCCCATCCGTGCCAAAAATCATGCGCGCCCCAAAATTTAGTTCTCTTTAATTAAGATAAAGCTACAATTCTAACACACTATTTTTGATAAAAGGATTAAGTGCATGGCTAATCATAAATCCGCGCAAAAGCGAATCCGTCAAACTATTAAGCGCACCGAACGCAACCGCTTTTATAAAACCCGCCTGAAAAATATCATCAAAGCGGTGCGCGAAGCGGTGGCGCATAATGATCTCCCTAAAGCCCAAGAATCCCTTAAAGTGGCGAATAAAGAATTGCATAAATTCGTGAGCAAAGGCGTTTTAAAGAAAAACACCGCGTCTAGGAAGGTGTCGCGCTTGAACGCGAGTGTGAAAAAGATCGCTCTGGCTAACGCTTAAATCGTGCTCTCTACTAAACTAAAAGAAGTTGTGGCGCGCTATGATGCGCTCGCTCACTCTCTTGCCCAGCCTGAAATCTTAGGGGATGTCAAACGCCTAAGAGAACTGAGCAAAGAACAAGCCAGCTTAGAGGAGCTTGCTGTGCAGGCAAAAGAGTATCTAGGCGTGCTAGACTCCATTCAAGAAAACAAGGCATTACTAGAGGATAAAGAGCTAGGCGAATTAGCCAAAGAGGAGCTTAAAATCCTAGAGGAGCAAAGCAAAGCCCTAGAAGAGCGCATTAAAATTTTGCTCATCCCCAAAGACCCTAATGACAATAAAAATATTTATTTGGAATTGCGCGCGGGCACAGGGGGCGATGAGGCGGGGATTTTTGTGGGCGATCTCTTTAAAGCCTATTGCCGTTATGCGGATTTAAAGCGTTGGAAGGTGGAAATTGTCAGCTCCAGTGAAAATAGCGTGGGGGGCTATAAAGAGATGATCGCCTTGATCAAGGGGCAGGGGGTGTATTCGCGCCTGAAATTTGAAGCGGGCACGCACCGCGTGCAACGCGTGCCAGAGACCGAATCGCAGGGGCGTATCCACACCTCAGCCATCACTGTGGCGATCATGCCTGAAGCGGACGATGTGGAGATCAATATTAACCCGAGCGATTTGCGCATTGAGGTTTTTAGAGCGGGCGGGCATGGGGGGCAATGTGTGAATACTACTGATTCAGCTGTAAGAATTACACATGTGCCTAGTGGAATCAGCGTTTCTATGCAGGATGAAAAATCCCAACATAAAAACAAGGACAAAGCCCTAAAGATTTTAAAAGCCCGTTTGTATGAAAAGCAGATTGAGGAGCAACAACAAGCCCACTCGCAGGAGCGCAAAATGCAGGTGGGCAGTGGGGATCGCAGTGAGCGCATCCGCACCTATAATTACCCACAAAACCGCTTGAGCGATCACCGCATTAATCTAACTCTTTATAGCCTAGAGGAGATCATGCTCTCAGGCAACCTAGACCCCGTGATCGAGCCCTTGATCGCGCACGCGCAGGCGGTGGCGAGCGCAGAAGTCTAGAGCACATTAGTTTTAAGGAAGACAAATGCCAAAAAAAACCCTATTATTTAGCCCGTGGAAAATTAAGGATTTAGAGATCAAAAACCGCGTGGTGATGGCACCTATGGATCAATACAGCGCGCAAAATGGTTATGTTAATGACTGGCACACCCACCATTATATTAGCCGTGCGGTTGGGCAAGTGGGCTTGATTATTTTTGAAGTAGCGGCGGTGAGTGCTAATGGGCGCATTGATCCGGGGGATCTGGGTATTTATGAACAAGAGCATGTAGAGGGCTTGGCACAAATTGTGCAAGAGTGCCATAAACACGGCTCTAAGGTAGCACTACAAATTGGACATGCAGGCAGAAAGGGGGTGTTAAAAGACACCCCACTTTTAGCCCCCTGCGCCCTGCGCTTTAGTGAACAATACGCCATGCCTAAAGAAATGGATACACAAGACATTAAGCAGGTCATTTTAGGGTTTAAACAAGCAGGATTGAGGGCAAAGCAAGCCGGCTTTGATGCAATCGAAATCCACGCCGCACATGGGTATTTGCTCAGTAGCTTTTTATCCCCCTTAAGCAACCAAAGAAGCGATGTTTATGGCAAAAATCGGGCATTGCTCTTACAAGAAATCTTGCAAACCCTAAGAGAAGCCATAGATTTACCTCTTTTGGTGCGTATCTCGGCTACAGACTACCACAAAGAGGGCAACACTCCCCAAACTATAGCCCAACTCTTAGAGCCCTTAAGCTCTCTTTATGATGCTTTGGATGTGAGTAGTGGGGGCGTGCTAGAAGCTCCCATTAAGACTTATCCGGGTTATCAAATCCCTTATGCGGACTATCTCAAAGAAGCGTTAGGCAAGCCCACCATCGGGGGCGGATTGCTTGAAGAGCCCAAAATGGCACAAAAGCTCATCGCTAGCCAAGTGGTGGATGCAATCTATCTAGCGCGCGCTCTGCTCAAGAACCCCTTTTGGTGTTTTAATGCGGCGTTAAGTTTAGGGCAAGAGATTGATATTCCTAAACCCTATGCTAGGATGGTGCATTTGTAAGCACTCCTGCTTTATCTCTCGCGCGCTAAAGCCCCCACAAAGCAGGGTGCTTTGTTCCTCTTTGCTCGCAAACATTGAACTCTTGGATATTGATGTCTTTGCAGGCGGGGAACGCGTGAAATTGCCCGTGTTTGAGGCAGAAGAGATCGCTAGTAAGGGCTATGACAAAAAACATGGCAAGATTTTAGAAAGCACAAAAGCCGTGCAAGAGTTTTACCAACTCTGCGAAATCCACGGGGTGGAAAACTTCCATCTAACTATTTGCGATCTAGAGGGGTCGGGGATGAGAGTCTTTGTCGCCTTCGCTCTTGTGCTCTCTATCGCGCAAAATGTGCATTACTTCTTTAAGTATAACGCCTCTATTGCGACAATACTTGTCATCACGGGCAAGATCGATCCCAACACAAAAAGGCAATTAGAGGGCGCACTAGAAGTGCAAGAACACAAGGAAAAACCTAGCCACACCTCCACAGAAGCCCTATTAGGCGACATCATCAAAGAAGCCCAAAAAAAGGCGTGTCTAAGCAAATGCTACTTTTAGAGCTCAAGTCAAAGATAGAATGATGTCCAATATCGCGCATTTAGAAGAACAAAAGAACAGTATCCTGCGCAAATATACCCAAGCCCAATACGCCCTAGAGAAGCACCCCGCCTTGCACACCACCACCCGCTACGCGCAGCAAGTTGCGGGCTAGATTATGTGGGGTTTGACACTTAAGATGAGGGAAGTTTTAGGTTGAAAATACTAGAATATCCCCATTAACTCTTAAAGGATTTGCATGTTCCATGAGTATCGCGATGATATCAAAGCTTTGAAAAACAAAAACCCCCACTTCAATAAAATTTTTGAAGAGCACAACGCGTTAGACGACGAGATTTCCACTCTGATCGCGCACAATACGGACGATCTCAAAGTAACCGATCTCAAGAAGAAGAAGTTACGCCTCAAGGACGAAATCCTACGCATGATCCAAGAGTATAGGGCAGGTACGCTTTAGACTCTAGAGCTGTTTTAGGACATTATACGCGTCCATCACTTCCAAAAAGCGTTGCTTGTAAATGCCCTTGTTGTAGGGCGCGCAGGCGCAGGTATCTGGGTGGTAAAGTTTAGCCAGCTCCAAATAGCGGTGCTTGATCTCCTCTTTGGAGTGCATCACCCCTAGTCCTAGCGTGCGCAAAGCCTTGAGAATGATCTCCTCTTGCCTAGTGAGATAGAGGGCTTGGGTGGGGTAAACAAATTGGATGTAGGCTTGCTTGAAGCGGGGGTTTTGCAAAGCCATTAAAATAGGGAGCGCGTCTAAGTGGGCGTGGGTTTCGTGCAAAAAATTGCTTTTGTTGGCTTTGTCTTTAAAGGGGGTTTCTAGCAAAATATAGGGCGCAAAGGTTTCGTGCAAAAATTCGCGCGCTAGGAAGTTATTGTAGTAAAAGATCACCCTAGAGTGCAGATAGATTGCATGGATCTCCACCTTGTGCACCAATGCCAAGACGCGCTGGTAGGGCTCGTGGGTGTGCATGCTCTCTTTAAACACCACGGGCAGGTGCGCGCAATCTAAAATCTGTTGTCTTAGTTGTTTGAAGACTTGTTGGTTGTAAAAGGGGTGCAGAGCGTATTTGGCATAAAAGAGGCGGTTGAGTAAGTAGGTTTTCTTCAAACTCTCCTGTTCTAATAAAATGGTGGTGTGCTTGAATTTGACATGTTCTCTAAAATGCTTTTTGATATAAAGCGTGGTTTTGTGGTAAAGGCAAGGTTCTAGGCAGACCTCTATGAATTGCTCTGAAGAGCCGATTTTGGGCGCGTAGGACAAGAGAGAAGCGCCTTTTTTGGGGATTTTGGTCTTGATCTGCATGGCGCATTATCACATTTTTTCTTAAGCCAAATCCTTAAGAGTGGCGACTCGATCAAAAGTGCCCCGCCTGATCTCATAGCGCACCACAAAGCCCACCACCACCAGCGCGCAAGCCTGTGAGATGGGAAAGGCGATCCAAATTCCCTCTAAGCCAAAGAAATGCGCCAAAATAGGCAAAAGAGGCACGATGAAAAGAATGGTTTCGCATATGGTGATGAAAAAGGAGGTGCGTGTGCGCTGGATAGATTGGAAAAACACCGCGCAGAGGAGATTTAAACCCAAAAAGATATGCCCGGTGTAATAGACATTCATCGCGTGCTTACTTTGGGCTAAAAAACTTGGATCGCGCGCCAAGCGTTCTTGATCCACATAGAGTTGGATCAAATGCGTATCTAAAAAGTAGAAGAGAATATACATCCCTACGCCTACGCACAAAGTGATCTTCAAACCAAAGATGAAAACCGCTTTGACCTTATCTAGGTTTTGCGCGCCATAATTAAAGCTTGCGATGGGCTGAATCCCTTGGGCTATGGAGAGCAGGGTCGTCCAAAAGATGATGCCATTATACATCACGATCGCATAGATGGACACCCCCCTCTCCCCCACGGTGTCCATGATAGTGCGGTTGAATAACAACATCACCACAGCCGCGCTGAGTTCAGAAACACTTTGGGGTAACCCACTTTTAGCCGAAGAGATGACACTAGCCCAGTTGAAACGGCGCACGAAGTAGAGTTGCCCCTTTTTGCCTAAAAAATGACTCATGAGTACAAAAAAGCCCATCGCATGCCCTAAAACCGTGGCGATCGCGCTCCCATGAATCCCAATCTCCACCACATAGAGCAAGAAGTAGTTGAACGCCACATTGGTGAGTGAGCCTACCAACATCGCCACCATTGCTAAAATAGGGCGTTTGTCATTGACGACAAAGACATCGGCCAAGGGGTGTAAAACCATAAAAATCGCCCCCATTAAGATGACCTTGATGTAAATAGACACCATGGGCAAGACCGCCTCACTACTTCCTAACATCTTAGCTAAGTGATCGCTAAAGGGCACAAGCGACCAACTAATCAGAGTGATGCTAATAGCGACAAAGTAAAACACAGAACTAAAAACCAATCTAGCGCGTTCAGGTTGATCCTTGCCTAGAAAATAGGATGCGATAGAAGCTGCCCCAAATCCAAAGAGCAACTCAAAGGCGATTAGAGTGGGAAAAATAGGCCAACACACCCCAATAGCCGCTAGAGCTTGCTCGCCTAACTTATTCCCCACAAACATGCCATCAATCATGGAGTAAGTGGAGAGCGAGATCATAGAAAAGGCCAGTGGGATAAAATAGTAAAAAAAGAGTTTGGGGATAGAATCCTTGGATAGATCAATAGCCATTAAAGCCCCCTAAAACTTGACCCCCCTCACAAGCAACCTAGCGTTTAGAGAATTGTGGACTACGGCGCGCCTTGCGCTTGCCGTATTTCTTGCGTTCCACCACCCTTGAATCGCGCCTCAACAAGCCCTTGGGCTTTAAGATCGCTCTAAAAGCCGTGTCGTAGAGATTAAGTGCCTTAGAGATGCCATGCCTTAAGGCTTCGGCTTGCGCGCTATACCCCCCCCCAAAGACCACCGCCTTGATATTCACCAAGCCCTCTTGTTTAGTCAACACCAAGGGTTGCATCACCTTCATTTTGATGGATTCATGCCCGCCCAACCAGGCGTTTAGATCCGTGCCGTTGATGTCTAGCACGCCATTGCCATGGCTTAACCAAACTTTGGCGATCGCGCTTTTGCGTTTCCCTGTGGCGTAGATTTTATGCATCGTTGTCCTTTTTCACAACATCGTTGTTCTTTTTTGCGACTTGGGCGGTGTGGGGGTGCTTGGCTTCCTTGTAAACCTTGAGCTTTTTGATCATAGCGCGCCCTAATTTGCTCTTGGGCAACATACCCCGCACGGCAAGAAAAAAGAGTTTTTCGGGATGCTTGTCTAGCATCTCTTGGAGGGTTTGGCTTTTGGTGCTTCCAAAATAACCTGAGTGGGTGAAATACTGCTTGTCTTGCAATTTTACACCCGAAAATTTAACCTGACTGGCATTGATCACCACAACAAAGTCCCCGCAATCCACATGGGGGGTGTAGTAGGGGCGGTGTTTGCCCCTAAGTAAAAGCGCGACCTGAGTGATGAGTCGCCCAAAGACTTGATCCTTAGCGTCCAGCACGACCCAATCGCGCTTGAATTCCGAAGTTTTTATGGATTTTGTGAGTTGCATACCCGTCCTTTCAAAACGGCTATTCTAATCTCTTAAACTTAGAAATTCCTAAATTTAAGCACTTCTAAAGTGTTCTGAATCGCGGGGCATCTTTATTGTGGCGCAGTTTTAACACGGCGGTTTAACTCTTAAAGCCCACACCACCCCCCAAGCAAGCCAAGGCAAAATGCCCCACAACCACATACTCTACGGGTAAAAAGACAAGTTCTGCACCACTTGACGCTAAAATTCCCACAGAAGCCAATCTCGAAACGCTAGATTTTAAAGAGATCAAAGAAGAGATTTTTTCTTGAGAAACGCAGAGAGAAAAATGGTAGTCCACATAATAGCCCGCTTAAATATCCCCATCACCAGCGCGTATAAGAAAATGACAACTAAGGATAGTAGGATCAAAAGCCCTATAACCACAGGCAAGACCCTTAAGAGCCACCAAGATTTGGCATGCTTGGATGGTAGCAGAAATAAAATGCACCAACACCACTAACCAGAGCGCAGATCATGAGATGTTTTAAATGGGGTTTATGCCTCAATTCTGCCAAACCCTCTTGGACATGTCTTTTCAAAAGCACTAGGCTTTTATGGTGTGCTAAGACATCTCTTTCTTTAAAATCCAGTTCCACCACCACAATGCACAATCCAAGTAGGAGCAAAGCCACTACATACATAGATGCCCCATAGCGCGCATAGAGAAACGATCCTAGCACGCTACCCAATTGCCTACCCGTGGCGACAAATTTAGAAAGATTGGCTTTTTGTGCCTTGATCGCGTGAGTTAGGTTAGCATCTATAGTTCTCGAACTAGAGCACTAGCTAGTCCATAAAGCCCCCAAGCTAAGGGTGATGTCTCTTTGCACCGCCTTAGTTAAATACTCTGATCTTTGCTGTTCTTGGTATTCTCTAAGATCGTCTACATCGCGCATAAACGCGCTATTAAACAGAGTGGTAAAAATATTGCGATCCTTGTAAATCTGCCCCTTTTGCGCCTCGCTCAAGTCTTTAGCGTCCTTAACTTTTAGAATACTCTGGCGTAAGGCTTGCGCTCTATACTCATCCTCCCCCTGTGTGGGGCTGAAATACTCAAAAGGGCGGGTTAGCATGTCGCTAATGCCCAAACTCTGCAGTCATCCTGCTTATAGGGGCGATCAGGGTTAAACTGCACCAGTTGTTTGTCAAGAGGATTAGATTAATTGTATCTATGGCATTTTAGACTCCAGTGACTGGTAATTCTTATTTTTCTTGTGGATTTTGAGGCGTGTCTATATACTCTGTCATAACAAGTACCAAAGGTAGCCAACTAAATAACCAAAATAAAAGACAGACTATCCCTAAAGCAATGCTTCTTTTTCTAAAAAAAGCACAAAGGGCATAAAATTGCCCAAAAAGTTCCCTTTGGCAATCTCTCAAAACTTTTGTATTCAGCACTGCACCCCACCCAAGTCCACACAATGATTTGGATAATCAAATGAAAACCAAATAGAAATCCAACCAGGGACTTTTAATGGGGCGGATAAGCTTGTAAGCACGGGCTTTTTTGATCTCTTAGAACATGTGTTGGTGTTAGTTTTGTCTTCCTTAGTTTGTTTCTACCTTGTCAAGCGCATTCCAGATTTCATAAATGGTATCTTTGGCACAAGCGGGGGTGTGGGAGCAGTTACAGAGA
>NZ_QXQR01000014.1:0-35811 GCF_003660355.1 Helicobacter sp. L8 | reverse complement strand
CAAGATTTAAGCGTCTTTGATAGCCAAGCCTTTTTTAAGAGATTAGACGCGCTCAAGCAGGGGACTTTTCAATCTCAAGGGGCAAAGGACTTCATAGAGATTGCCCAAGACTTCAACAGGCTTTTCAACCAAGACGCTAGTCTAGCCCAAGCCCTCAAACCCACCACGGGGGGCAAGATGAGTAGCTCTATTGCGACTTCTGTGCAGGGGGCTACACAATACCAGATCACTAAAGTTCTCTTTGACACTCTAGTGCGCACTCTGCCCTATATCCCCTTTGCTAAGATGTTAAACGATAAGGTGAGCGGAGCAGCCTTGCGCTATCACTTGAAAAGCGCGCTGCACAAGTCCCATAGTGTCAGCGAGTTTAAAACCCACTTGCGCGCTCTAGCCAGCAGGCAAGACTTTGACAACGCCACTAAAGCCCTCATTAGAGAGATTGAGGGGGGAATGCCCCCAGATGATCCAAAATCCTTTGAATATAAGACGGAGGGGACTACAGATATAAAAAGTCTTAGGGTGGAGCTAAGGCAGAGTCTAATCCCTATTTTCAATAAAGATATTATGAAAAAGAGACGGGAGTAGTTGCTAGGTTCAACCAATGGAATCAAAAAAATCTCTAGCGAAAAAGCTTTGAATAAAAGTTTAGAAAATAGTTTCACAAAAAAAGAAGAACGCCCCCTTAAGCGCGTTTTTAATTGCCCTCTATGCTAAGGTAATGGGGGAGGGGGAGTTTGGCTTTGCTAAGACCTATTCTAACCGCGCCATTGATGGGGTAGTAGGCATTGTAGATAGCATTGAATACATCAATGGGCAAGATTGCGAGGCGGATAGATTGCGCGCTTTGAGGTTATCTGTGTGCTTTGTGGACGATGGGATCAGGGCGTGGGGGCGACACACCCACGAATGAGAGCATACTAGACAGCCAAGCGCGCCATAGATTTGCAACTTAACGACGCGCTCAAAGAAGTTACAGACAATTTAGATGCCTTTTATCGCCGTTTGGTGGCTAATAGCGTGGTGGTGGGCTATCACATTAGCCTGCCTTCTGATCTCAACACTAATAAATAATGGGCTGGGGAGAAATCGATCGCTCGCGCACACAACGCCACAACGCCCCTTAGAGGAACTAGGGCATGGGCACTCTTTAAAGTGCGGTAACGCGACTAGATAGGTTCCAAAACCCCCATATGGAGCAGATGGATCAAGGTCAAAAATTACTTAAACAAGCGTCCCTTGCGACCCCTTATACCGTTGTGTTCAGCTCCTCAGGTGAGAGTTCCTCATAGAAGCGTTCCACATCTAAATGTGCACCTAGGTATTGCGTGATTTCCTTAGCGTCTGTCAAGGCGTTTTCTAAACAGCTAGTTGCGCCCGGAGAGGGAGTCATGTTAAAGGTGATGCCCTGATGGGTGATGATTTTGCGCTCACCTAAGATGAGCTTTTTCTTGGAGCGATCCAACACTTGGGGGCGCACTTCCCCAAATCCGGAGGCGTATTGTAAGTCGCTAAGCGATAAGGAGGGAATGATTTTGCGCGCATCGTGCAAGAATTTGCGCTTACCCACATAAGGGATTTCAAAGACAATGTTTTTAAAGACATAATTTCTAATGTCTCTCTCTGTAAAGAGATCAAAGACGATTCCCATTACATCCATGTTGAAGTCCATTTTGAATAATTCCCAGCTAATGCCCTTCAAGCAAGAGGTTTTATGGCGCTCTAGCTTAGGCATGGCTAGGGCTGTGGGACCTAGGCGGGTTTTGCCCTTAATCCACACATCTGGGTCGCCATGCAAGGCTGCAAAGGGCAATTTGGGGTTTTGCACGGTGTAAACCTTACCGCGCAACAATTCGCTAGGCACAAAGTAAAAACTCCCGGCCACGGGCAAACAACCCAAATCCAAACCATAACCCATGGATTGGGCTAGAGGCAAGGAGTAAGACCCCGCGTCCACTAGCACGAATTTGCCATAAATCTCATCGCCCTCCGTGGAGATCACCGCCCATTCGTCTATACAACGCTCGATTCTATCGACCTTGAAACGGAAAAAAGTCTGGTTTTCTGGATTGCACAACATCGCCTCTTGCACAAAATTTTCGCTCAATAGCTCGAAGTTCATGCCACACCAGTATTTTTCAAACCCACTTCCCACCACATTTTCGGGGCGATCTAGACCGTGTTGTTCGGCGATCACCATAGGCTCGATCTCCTTAACCTTAGCTTTGTCAAAGAAAGTAAGCCCCGGGTAGATTTCTTTAAATTCTTCATGTCTTTTAGCGATGAAGGCGCATTCTTTATCTCCCACCCCAATTGCCATTTTCTGCATTTCAAAAATGGCTTTATTTTGGAGGTTTTTGTTAAAGGCGTAACGGCGGATTTTCTCGGCCGCTAGTTTGACTTTTCTAGCCTTCTTGGCGGTGTAATTGGTTTCAATCGCCCCATCGTGGATAGTTTGAGAATTGGCTTTAGCATTAGAGCTCACTCTAGCAACTTTGCTCTCTCTCTCTACAAGGGCAATTTTTTTCAAGTCTGTGTATTGACTCAAGGTCCAAAGCAGGGCGCAACCAGAAACCCCGCCCCCAATGATGATCACATCAAAATCCCGCTTCATACATTTCCTTTATTTGGGTTAAAAAGGCGGATTGTAGCATAATCAATGCGCCGCCAACTTTAAGCTGTAATCATAGAGATCAGACATCGCCTCTATCCGATCGATGAGCAAACGCGTCTTAGAAGACGCGTCCTTGTTTTCCTTGCCTAATTCTAAGGTAGTGATCACGGCTTTGCCGATGTTATAGGTGTGCGTGTCTCCAGCTTTCTCCACAGAGATCGCCCAAATGTTGTGCGCCACAATAGCCTTGCGTGCGTGCGTGCCCAAGTAGAGCATGATATGCCCTTTGAGCCAAAGAATGGTAGCAAAAGGGGTGGCATGTTTGATGATATAGGCTTCTTTTTGCAAAGCGTCCATCGCGCTCAAATCCACCATATTATTGGCGTAACGCACTTGGGCTAGGGAATTGCGTGGGAGCAAAATCCCAAAGCTAGCAAAGCTATCGCGTGTAAAGGCGGAACAATCGCGATTTTGATCCGTCCCGCCCCAACCATAGGGCTGACCTAGCATGGTGTCGATTACGGCAGCCATCACGCGCGCGCTCAAGGGACGCGGAAAAGGGGTGAAGTGGCGCGGGTTAAAGGGCGTAGAGATGAGTTTGGCAAAACCCTGTGAATCTTTGGCGTAAGTGTATACCTGTCTGGAGTTGACTAAGGGCAAAATCTCGCCCATATGGGTGAGCGCGACAACTTGGTGTGCGCGGTTATACAAGGGGATTTTATCTTGAAGAGGGGTGATGTAATGGGGGCTATTCATGAGGGTTTGAATCGTAGCGGGTTTAATTAAAGCGAGTTTCTCCACCTTGATCCAGCCATAGACAAAACTGCTTTGGATATGCGCATAAGTCTTGTCCGTATTGTAATGGGTGATGAGCACGGGCGTGCCCGCAAAGATCATTGAATTCTGCCAGCGATCAAAGGGAGATCCCACTTTATTGTAGTAGGGTTTGTCTGTGGGCACGGCGCGCACATCAGCGTCTTGAACCACTAGGGCTTTGAGTGCGTGGCTGGGGTAGTGCGGGGTGTCCATACTCTCCCAAAGCGCTTTTAGGGCTTTGGGATCATTGGGCTGACCTATTGCATCAAACCCACGCGCTTTAAAGAGGTCTTGCATCCAAAAGACTTCTTGGGTGTCGCGCATCACTTCCATACCCGTCCATGGGGCATACCATTGGGCTAAATACGCGTTTTTGAGTTTGTCTTTATCTGGGATAGGGAAAGCGTGTTTGGGGAGATAGTAGTTAGCTTCTTGGGGGAGTTTGAGGTCTAAAAGACTCTCTTGTGCGTTGAGAATCACGGCTAGACTGAGTAAAAAGCCCTTAAGTGCCATAGGTCGCCAATAGCTCCCCCACGCCCTGTTCAACCATGGCATACACTCTTTCTAAGTCCTGCACGCGCGTAAAGGTGTAGGGGTCTGGAATATCCGCCCCTCCCAAGCCAAAATCGCCCAATTTACACACATGGGGGTGGGTGATCCCCAAATCTTTTAGGGATTCTATATTGCTCTTATCCATCGCTACGATCCACTCAAAGCGATTAGCTAGGGCTTGGGTGATGGGCTTACTTCTAAAATGGGAAATGTCAAGCCCATGTTGTTGGGCGAGCTGGATAATGGGGGGGTGGGCAGACTCGCCCTGATGGAAAGCAGAAATGCCAGCCCCATCTACGCGTAAATCCAAACCCTTATTTTCTACCACATTTTGGGCGATCCCCCTAGCCAACATAGAACGGCAGATATTGCCTAAACACAAGAATAAGAGGCTTTTAGGGGCTTTCATATGCGCAAATAGCTTCTAAGCAAACGCCCATATTGGGGGCTACGCAATTTTTTGATCGCACTACTCTCAATTTGGCGTACGCGCTCTCTTGTTACATTGAGCTCCTTGCCAATTTCTTCTAAGGTGCGATCGCTCTCATCTTCAAGCAAACCAAAACGCATGCGAATCACGGATTTTTCGCGTTCGTTGAGCTGATCGAGCACCCCATCAATCTGGGCTTTTAAGTCTTCGCGCATGATGTGATCCATAGACCCCACCACCTTTTCATTTTCCACGAAGTCCCCAAATTTGCCATCATCATCATTGCCCACAGGGGATTCTAGACTAATGGGCTCTTTGGTGATCTTGATGACATTTTTCACCTTCTCTAGGGGCAAGCCCACTTCTTTAGCCACCAAGTCTAAATCCGGCTCCTTGCCATTTTCTTGCATGTATTTGCGCATCACCTTGTTAATGCGGTTGATGGTGTCGATCATGTGGATGGGAATGCGAATCGTGCGGGCTTGATCGGCGATCGCACGGCTGATTGCCTGTTTGATCCACCAAGTGGCGTAGGTAGAAAAGCGGTAATTTTTTTCATGTTCGAACTTATCCACCGCCTTCATCAAGCCAATATTACCCTCCTGAATTAAATCCAAAAAGGGCAACCCACGCGAGGTGTAGCGTTTGGCGATACTCACCACCAAGCGCAGGTTAGAACGCGCCATTTTGTTCTTGGCTTTATCAGAAATGAGTTTACCCCGCTTGATTTGCTCCAAGATCTCCTTGAGTTTGCTAGGCTCTAGATCAAAGCCATCCTCACTCGCCTCTTTGGTTTGGAAGAGTTTTTTAATTTCCATATAGCTAGCGATCATGGTCGCCTCAGGCACCATGCTAGCGATCTCCTCCTTGCTCATGTTGGTGATGTTTTTTAAGATATTCTTGTGGTTTTCAATCAAGGCTTCATTGAACAAGGAGAGTTTATACTCTAGGCGTTTTAACTCCTTTTCAAACCCATCGCCACTTTTAAGCGAAGTTTCCATCGCCTTGACCAATTCTCCAATGAGCTTGCTTGTCGGACCCAAATCGTAGAGTTTTTCTTTAAGCACCCGGCGCTTGTAAGCCAAGCTCAAAGCGTGCAAGAGCTCGTCCTCTTGAACGGGGGTGTTGAGAGCTTTAAGCCACTCTTTTTTAGCCTTATTCAAGGCTTTGAAACTTTCGATCACTTTCTGCACGCGTTTGTGATCTTTTTCAGAGAGATTCTTTTTAACCTCAATGGTGCCTTCATCTTCCTCGTCTAGTTCGCTTTCCTCTTCCTTCTTGGTGTTGCTTTCATCGTCATCAAAATTCCTAAATAACTCTTTAACGCGTCTTTCGCGATTAATGAGCGCGTCTTTATAATTGTGGATGAAGTCAATCAAATAGGGCACAGAACAAATCGCATCCAAGATAATGTTCTCGCCCAATTTGATCTGTTTGCTCAATTCGACTTCTTCTTCCTTGCTAAGTAGAGGAATTTCGCCCATCTCGCGCAAATACATGCGCACGGGGCTATCGCTTCTAGACCACTCGGTGAAATCCTTTTCCTTGATGAAGTCTAGGTTTTCCTCCGTATCCTCTTCAAGGGTTTTAGATTTCTTACGGGGGGTTTTGCGATCCATAGAGAGTGAGCTTAGGGCACACTCTGAAGAATGCACGAAAGACTTGTTGTATTTGATCGCAAGCTCTTTGATCTTTTTCACCTGAGAAGAGGTGGGGATTTTTTGAAACACATCCAAGAGCCGTTCATAAGAAATGCTCTGTTCGCCTGTTTTGAAGATGTGCTCCAACTCTTCTTGAAAACTCACTTTGGGAGGATTTTTGGGGGTTTTATCGGATTTTTCCATAGCGATCCTGTCTGACTTGGATTGTGGTAAACCACAAAAAAGAGAAAACACGCCCATTATAGTAAAAATTAACTTATGAAAATATTAAGACTAATGAGTTATAATGCGCGCATGTTTGGAATAGGTTTTTTTGAAATTGTAGTGATTTTAGTTGTTGCTATTATCTTTTTAGGACCAGAGAAATTCCCCCAAGCGATGGTGGATTTAGCGCGCTTTTTCAGGGCACTGAAAAAAACCCTCCATGACGCTAAGGAAACCTTGAATCAGGAATTGCATGTAGAAAGCCTCAAACAAGAGAGTTTAGAGTATAAAAAGCTCTTCGATGCAGAAGGACACAAGCTAGAAGACACTTTTAACAAAGAAATAAAAGAGCTCCAACAAGTCCAAGACGACTTGAAAAGTAGCATCGCGCATGCTAACCCCCTAGACGCGCTCTCTGATGAGGTGCAAGCCGATGAAGCCCCCCGCCCCAAAGTGTGCCTAGATAAACCCCCGTTCCCAGATAGACGCGATGTTTGAAGATCTAAAACCCCATCTTGAAGAGTTGCGTAAACGCCTCATCATCTGTATCGCTGTGCTGGTGGGCGCGTTTATCCTGTGCTTTAGCCTATGGGATCGTATTTTTGCATGGATTAGGGCTTCTTATGCAGGCAAATTGATCCAAATTTCGCCCATAGAGGGGATCATGGTGGCTATCAAGGTGAGTTTTTTAGCCTCCTTGGTGGTGGCTATGCCTGTGATCTTTTGGCAATTTTGGCTGTTTATTGCCCCGGGTCTTTACAAGCATGAAAAAAAGATAGTCTTACCCTTTGTCTTTTTTGCTACAATCATGTTTGCTATAGGCGCGTGCTTTGCTTACTATGTGGTTTTTCCCTTTGTGATCCACTACTTGGCTAATTTTGGGAGCGCGGTATTTGAAGCCAATATTTCAGCTTCTAGCTATGTGAGTTTTTTCACACGGCTGATTTTAGGCTTTGGGGTGGCGTTTGAATTACCCGTCTTGGCTTTTTTTCTGGCTAAAGTGGGCTTGATCACAGATGCCACGCTCAAGGGTTATTTCAAATACGCCATCGTGATTATCTTTATCATCGCCGCCATCATCACCCCTCCGGATGTGATGAGTCAGGTCTGTATGGCTTTGCCCCTAATTGGTCTGTATGGGCTCTCCATTCTCATTGCCAAATGGGTTAACCCTGCCCCCAAAGACTCCAATGCCTGAAATCCCCAAAGAGTTTTTGCTCTCCAGCTATCATTATGACCTACCTCCTGAATACATTGCCTCCACTCCTCTGCTACCCCCAGAGCGGGCTAAACTCTTAGTCTATGAGCGCACTAGCGGGCGCATCACCCATAGCCATTTTGCCCATGTCTTTGATTTCTTTCCTAAAAACGCGCTTATCGTGCTCAATGACACTAAAGTCATCAAAGCGCGCCTCTATGGACACAAGGCAAGCGGGGGCAAGATAGAATTATTGATCCACAATCCCCACAATCTCCACCACTTCAACGCCCAAATTAGGGGGCGTATCTCTCAGGGGAGTCTTATTCATCTAGGACAGGAGTATTCTTGTGAAGTGCTAAGCCCCCCTGCTAGTTTGCGCCAAGTGCGCTTTTACCACCAACAAAACCCCCTAAACTGGGAGGGGGTGCTAGCTATGCTCGAATTGCTAGGACATATGCCCATCCCCCCCTATCTCAAACGCCCAGACACCCCTACAGATGCGCAAACCTATCAAAGTGTCTTTGCCAAACATCCCGGAGCTATTGCTGCACCCACCGCCTCACTGCATTTCTCAGAGCATGCCAAAGCGCACCTTTTAACCCATTTTGCCCACGCTTTTTTAACCCTGCATGTAGGGGCGGGCACTTTTGTAGGGGTCGAGTGTGCCGACATCAGGGAACATCCCATGCACGCTGAGGCGTTGTTTATCCCTAAAGACACACAGCATGCCCTAGATCGCGCGTCTTATATTCTATGTGTGGGCACGACAGCCCTCAGAGGGGTGGAGCATTACAAGCGTGGTAATGCCCTTAAACCCTGTGATCTCTTCTTGCACCCGGGCAACCCGGTTACCCATGTGCATGCCTTGCTGACAAACTTCCATTTGCCCGGATCCACTCTTATTATGTTGGTGGCTTCTATGGTGGGTTTACAAAAGTGTTTAGAACTCTATGGGATCGCCATCACCCATAATTACCGCTTTTATTCCTATGGCGATGCGATGCTGATCTTGTGAGAACACAAACCCTATTGGATCACTTTGGCGCGCTGTTGTTAGAGTGGAATCAAATCCATGCCCTAAGCGGGGTAAAGAATCTAGCCCAAATCCAAGCCCAGATTGTAGATAGCGTGCGGGTGTTGGAGTTTATCCAATCTTTTAAAACTTGTTTAGATATTGGGAGCGGGGCGGGATTTCCGGGTATCCCTTTAGCCATCGCTTGTCCCCATGCGCGTTTTATTCTTGTAGAGCCTAATGCCAAAAAAATCGCCTTTTTACACCATGCCAAAGCGCTATTAGGACTAGACAATGTAATCCTCAAGCGTGCGCGATTACAAGAGTTACCTCCTATGTCCGTAGAACTCATCACCTCTAGGGCACTGATGGGCGCGCAAGAACTCCTCAAACTTAGCGCGCCTTTCTTAAAAGTGGGGGGGTATTTCTTGTTTTACAAGGGAAGTTTGCTAAAAGAAGAGATCGCCTGTTTGCCGAGTGAATGTTTTGTTTATGGCAAAAGGGTGTATTTTTACCGCCAAAAGGAGAGCGCATGCGTGTCTTGATCTTATTGCTTATCGTCGGCTGGGTAGTGTGGGTTTTATTCAAACGCGCTAAACCCAAATCCCCCCCTACCTCCTCTGTAGAAAACTTGCTAGAATGCGCGCATTGCAAAACTTACATTTCTAGCAAAGAGGCGATCTTTTTTCAGGGGCGCGTGTTCTGTAGCCAACATTGTTTACAAAAGGGAGATTGATGCTCATCTTTGGACACCCTAAAATCCCATGCCCCATGTTTAAATCCATAAGCGAGATCACCCAGATCGCCCAAAGCACTAACGACATCATCGTGTATTTCTACGCCCACTTAGAAAACGCTTGTGATCTAGCTTACCATTGTTACACACAACGGGTTAAATACGCGGTAGTCGTGTCTAACACCTACGATCTTGCCTTGATGATCAATTTTGCGCCCACTTACATCATCGCCCCCGCGCACGCCCAAGATTTTCAAAGCGTAGCCAATGACTATCTCTTGGATTCTAAAATCCTTATGCCCATTAGCGCGCAAGAAGAAATCACGCAAGCCCTACAAATGCGCCTAGATGGGGTGATCTTCATGGAGTGGCTTACACGCGCTTAAGCTAGATCGTGCTAGCATGAACACTTTGGAGAGATGTCCGAGTGGTTGAAGGAGCACGCCTGGAACGCGTGTAAGGTGCAAGCCTTCAAGGGTTCGAATCCCTTTCTCTCCGCCACTACTCCGTAAGATAAACAAAGAATAAATAATATTATCCAGCCGTTTAAAAATGTTAACAAAATTTGGAAAAATTTAGACTATGATCCGCCTTGTTGATAGCTTGGCTACCAATAGAAAATCTTAAAAGGAGTTTAGGATGAAGTTAACCCCCAAAGAGCTAGATAAATTGATGCTCCATTATGCGGGTGAATTGGCGAAGCAACGCAAAGCAAGAGGCATTAAGCTCAATTACACCGAAGCGGTGGCACTGATTAGCGCGCATGTGATGGAAGAGGCGCGTGCGGGTAAAAAGAGTGTTGCCGATTTGATGCAAGAGGGCAGGACACTGCTAAAAAAAGAGGATGTGATGGACGGCGTGGCGCACATGATCCACGAAGTGGGGATTGAAGCCAACTTCCCCGATGGAACCAAGCTTGTTACCATCCACACTCCTGTAGAAGACAATGGAAAATTAGCCCCCGGCGAGGTATTCCTAAAAGAAGGCGACATCACTCTTAATGCCGGCAAGGAGGCTATTAGCTTGAAAGTGAAAAACAAAGGCGATCGCCCTGTGCAAGTGGGTTCACACTTCCACTTCTTTGAAGTGAACAAACTCTTGGAATTTGATCGCGAAAAAGCCTTTGGCAAACGCCTAGACATCGCCTCCGGAACAGCCGTGCGCTTTGAACCCGGGGAAGAAAAAAGCGTGGAACTCATTGACATCGGCGGCAATAAACGCGTCTATGGCTTTAATTCTCTAGTGGATCGCCAAGCCGATGCCGATGGTAAAAAGCTCGGCTTGAAACGCGCCAAAGAAAAAGGCTTTGGGGCTGTGCCTGCTTGTTGCGAAGCGTCTAAAAAGTAAATCACAAGGAGAAACCATGAAAAAAATCTCACGAAAAGAATATGTGTCTATGTATGGTCCCACTACAGGGGATCGTGTTAGGCTGGGCGACACCAATTTGATCCTAGAGGTCGAGCATGATTGCACCACCTATGGCGAAGAGATCAAATTTGGGGGCGGGAAAACGATCCGCGATGGGATGAGCCAAACCAATAGCCCTAGCTCTTATGAGCTAGACTTGGTGCTCACCAATGCCTTGATTGTGGATTACACCGGCATTTACAAAGCCGACATTGGCATTAAAGATGGCAAAATTGCGGGCATTGGTAAGGCGGGCAATAAGGACATGCAAGATGGTGTGGACAACAACCTCTGTGTAGGTCCTGCTACTGAAGCACTCGCCGCTGAAGGGCTCATTGTTACAGCAGGCGGGATTGACACCCACATCCACTTCATTTCTCCCCAACAAATCCCTACCGCCTTTGCTAGTGGGATCACCACTATGATTGGTGGGGGCACAGGTCCAGCGGATGGGACAAACGCCACCACTATTACCCCCGGGCGTGGTAATCTTAAAAGCATGCTCCGCGCAGCTGAGGAATACGCCATGAATTTGGGCTTCTTGGCTAAGGGGAATGTGTCTTACGAACCCTCTTTGCGCGATCAAATCCATGCGGGCGCGATCGGCTTTAAAATCCACGAAGACTGGGGTAGCACACCTGCAGCCATCCACCATTGCTTGAATGTGGCTGATGAATACGATGTGCAAGTAGCCATCCACACCGATACCCTCAATGAGGCCGGTTGTGTGGAAGACACCCTAGAAGCCATTGCCGGGCGCACGATTCACACCTTCCACACTGAAGGGGCTGGGGGCGGGCATGCGCCAGATGTGATTAAAATGGCCGGGGAATACAATATTCTTCCGGCCTCCACTAACCCCACAATCCCTTTCACCAAAAATACCGAAGCCGAGCACATGGACATGTTGATGGTTTGCCACCACTTGGATAAAAGCATCAAAGAAGATGTGCAATTTGCCGATTCAAGAATTCGCCCCCAAACCATCGCGGCTGAAGACCAACTCCACGACATGGGGATTTTCTCTATCACTAGCTCTGACTCCCAAGCGATGGGGCGTGTTGGAGAAGTGATCACACGCACTTGGCAAACTGCGGACAAAAACAAAAAAGAGTTCGGTCGCTTGAAAGAAGAAAAGGGCGACAACGACAATTTCCGCATCAAACGCTACATCTCCAAATACACCATCAACCCCGCTATCGCGCATGGGATCGCTGATTATGTGGGCTCTGTGGAAGTGGGCAAATACGCCGATCTCGTGCTTTGGAGTCCGGCTTTCTTTGGGATTAAACCCAATATGATCATTAAGGGCGGATTCATCGCGCTCTCCCAAATGGGTGATGCTAACGCGTCCATCCCCACTCCCCAACCTGTCTATTATCGCGAAATGTTTGGACACCATGGTAAAAACAAATTTGACACCAATATCACCTTTGTGTCCCAAGTGGCTTATGATGAGGGGATCAAGGAACAACTTGGCTTGGAACGCGTGGTGTTGCCCGTGAAAAATTGCCGCAACATCACCAAAAAGGATCTCAAATTCAACGATGTTACCGCACACATTGATGTCAACCCTGAAACCTACAAAGTGAAAGTGGATGGCAAGGAAGTTACTTCCAAAGCGGCAGATGAATTGAGCCTAGCCCAGCTCTACAATTTGTTCTAGGGCGTTTCTAAAGGAGGGGGATTTTAAAATAGAGGGGTTAGTTTAGAGGGGTCATTGATTTACTTTGCTAGTTTATAATGAACCCAAGAGAGGTTTTTTTTCGGGTTTTTCTCCGCACTAGAAACCCTCAAATCTTGCCAAAAGGATGGTAATGTTAGGTCTCGTGCTGTTGTATGTTGCGATCGTGCTGATCAGCAACGGCGTTTCCGGTCTTTCTGGGGTGGACCCCAAGAGCAAGGCTGTGATGAATTTCTTCGTGGGTGGGCTTTCTATCGTCTGTAATATCGTGGCGATTGTCTATTCAACTTTCAATCCCACACCCGGGGTAACAGGTCCTGAAGATGTCGCCCAAGTGTCCCACCATCTAATTAACTTCTATGGTCCGGCAACTGGATTGTTGTTTGGTTTTACCTACTTGTATGCGGCCATCAACAATGTTTATAAACTAGATTGGCGACCCTATGGCTGGTATTGTCTCTTTGTTACTATCAACACCATCCCTGCGGCTATTCTCTCCCACTACTCTGATATGCTTGACGATCACAAAATGCTAGGCATCACAGAGGGCGATTGGTGGGCTTTCATCTGGTTAGCTTGGGGCGTGTTGTGGCTCACTGGCTGGATTGAAGAGGTTTTAGGGATCAAATTGGGGAATTTTGTCCCATGGCTTGCTATCGTGGAAGGGATTGTAACCGCGTGGATTCCTGCTTGGTTACTCTTTATCCAACACTGGGTGTGATATGATTTTAGCCCAAGCCATTTTAGGCAATTTGCACCAACAACCTAGCTCCAAAGAGTTAGATTACATTGACCTAGAATGGTTTGACACCCAAAGAAAAATGGGGCGTTGGGTGTCGCGAGGGGGGCTAGAGATCGCGCTCAAGCTGACTAAGTCTCCTGCGATGGGCTTGCGCGATGGGGATATTCTCTTTGAAGACCCTGCGCGCGTGGTGGCGATCAACATTGTGCCCACTGAGGTGATTTGTGTCTATGCGCGCGATTACGCGCAAGTGGCTAGGGTGTGCTATGAAGTGGGTAATCGCCATGCCTCTCTTTACTATGGGGATCAAGATTTGAGTTTTAAAACCCCATTTGAAAAGCCCTTAAAAATTCTCTTTGAGAAATTAGGGGTTGTCCATGAGGTCTTACAAAGCAAATTAGACAGCGCGCAGCGCATTAGTGTGAGCGCACCCCATGCCGATCCACTGGGTGTGAGCGCGCCCTTGAAATTCCAAGATAGCGACCAATTGGTTGTGATTAAAAGATAGCTATGCAAACAGATTTTATGCTCCTGCAAATTAATGATGCCATGTTTCCCATTGGGAGTTACACCCATTCTTTTGGGCTAGAAACCTATATCCAGCACAAGCAAGTTTTTGACAAGGCAAGCGCGCTAGCCTATATGCGTGCATTCCTCGGCACCCAGTTTCTCTATAGCGATCTACTCAGCTTGAAATTAGCTTACGCTTACGCTAAAGAGGGCGCGCTAGAGCCCCTTTTGGCTATGGAGGAGCGCATCGCCCTAGCCACCCCGCCCCTAGAGTTGCGTAGCGCTAATCAAAAGTTGGGGAGTCGCTTTGTAAAGACTCTTCTAGCCTTAGACCTGCCCCCCCATGCTTTTTTTCACGCCTACACCCAAAAAAGCACCACGCCCACGCATGCGACCGGCTATGGAGTCTTTTGCGCGTGTGTGGATTTAGACTTGGACATGAGCTTAAAGCACTATCTCTATGCCCAAAGCTCAAACGCGGTCATTAACTGCGTGAAAACCATCCCCTTAGCCCAAAATGACGGGCAGCGCATTTTATTAGCCCTGCAAGAAAGTTTTACAGAGATTTTACAACGCTTAGAAGGTTTGGACGAGTCGTATTTATGCGCAGCGAGCATCCATAACGACATCAAAGCGATGCAACACGAGCATTTATACTCTAGACTTTACATGTCTTAAACCATCACAATATAAAGGATTTTCATGGTTAAAATAGGGGTTTGCGGACCTGTGGGCAGTGGTAAAACAGCATTGATCGAAGCCCTCACGCGCGCGATGAGCCAAGAATATAGCATCGGGGTGATCACCAATGACATCTACACCAAAGAGGACGCAGAATTTTTATGTAAAAATTCGGTGATGCCACGAGAGAGGATTATCGGGGTAGAAACAGGAGGGTGTCCCCACACCGCCATTAGAGAGGACGCGTCCATGAATTTGGAGGCAGTCGAAGAGTTGCATGCCAAATTCCCCGATATTGAACTGATGTTTATTGAGAGTGGCGGGGATAATCTCTCCACCACCTTTAACCCTGAGCTAGCCGATTTTACGATCTTTGTGATCGATGTAGCAGAGGGGGATAAAATTCCTAGAAAAGGGGGACCGGGTATCACACGCTCCGATCTGCTCATCATCAATAAGATCGATCTAGCTCCCTATGTGGGAGCGGATTTAGGCGTGATGGATCGCGACTCTAAGAAAATGCGCGGGGATAAGCCCTTTTTATTCACCAATATCCGCTCTAAAGAAGGCTTAGATCGTGTGATTGGCTGGATTAAAAAATACGCGCTGTTGCAAGACTAATGCCACACCAAACTACTTATGCCCAAGCCTCTAAGCTGTATTTGAAAACCGCCATCGGGGCGCATGGGCGTTGCGTGATCGCGGATAATTATTTTACCCCCCCCTTCAAGCTCATGCCCGCTTTCCATGAAAAGGATTCTTTGAGCGAAATCATGTTCTTGGTTGTGGGCGCGGGTATGCTCAAAGGCGATGCGCAGGATATTAAGATTGAAATAGGTCAGGGTTGCCAACTCAAACTCTCTTCTCAGAGTTTTGAAAAAATCTTTGATACAGAGGATGGGTATGCTAGTCGTGATACGCATGTGGTGGTGGAGGAAAACGCCCTGTTAGATTTTTCTCCCTTGCCCGTTATTCCCTTTGCCAACGCGCATTTTAAAAACCACACCCAAATCGTGTTACACCCTAATTCTGAGTTGCTTTATAGCGAGATCATAGCCGCAGGGCGGATCGCGCATGGAGAGGCTTTTGCGTTCCATAAGATTCACTCCACGCTGGAGATCTCTTATCAAAGTCCCCAAGAATCTAAACTTCTCTTTGTGGATAACACCATTTTAGACCCCGCGCACATGGATTTAACCAACCCGTGCATGTTCGATTCTTATACCCATTATCTTAACATGGTGGTTTTTACCAAATGCCTGCAACAGGAGGCGATTCAAGCCCTCTTAGAGGAGTCTAAACTCAATGGCGGGCTTAGCGCTTTGCCCTCCTGCCTGCCACAAGGCTATAGCAGCCTCTGCCTCAAAGCTCTAGCTTGTGGCTCTGAGCCTTTGCTAGAGTTGCGCCAAGCCATTTCGCAACTTCTGTTGGGCTAAAGGTATTGCATTGTGCTATACTTTCATCCATATTACATTTTGAGGAGTCTTTATGAAAACGCGCATCGGGATTTATGGGTGCATGGCTTTGGGAGTGATTTTGCTAGGTTGTGCCAACACGCAAAGCCGCGACCAATTAGCCAGCTTCCACAACGCCTATTACGCCAAACAAAACCAGCAAGCCGATCAATTCGCTAAGAGTATCATTGCCCAGGATCAAAAGCAGATCAACGCGCCCCTATGGCAATTACAAGATGGGGTCAATGAGTTTATGATGGGCAATTACAAGGGCTCTTTAGAAGTGCTAGACAAGGCAAATAAAGCCTTTGACACCCATGCTAGAAACTTAGAAAAAGGGATTGCTAAGTTAGGGGCAGCCACTTATGGGAGCGCGATCAATGTGCCCTATGAAGGGCATTATTATGAATGGGAGTTGACCAACTATTACATGGCGCTAGATTACGCGTTTATGGGGAATTTCCAAGACGCTAGGGTGGAATTTAACCGCACTTTGGATCGCCAACGCCGCATTAAAGAAATCTACACTAAGGAGATTCAAAAGAGTTTAGATCAGATGAACGCTGCGGCTAAGAAAAAGGATGCGAACAAGTTGCAAAGCATGACAGCCAGTCTCTCAGACTTTGATCAGCAGTTGAGCAAGCGTTATTCCAATCTCAAGCAATTAGAGGCTTATGATGGGTTTATCAACCCTCTAGTGAACTATGTCGCTGGCTTGTTCTACGGGCTCAATGGGGATCACAGCAAGAGTTTAGATTACCTCAAAGAAGCCTATGCCATCAGCAAAGCCCCCTTTATTGCTCAAGACATCAAACGCTTTGAACGGCATGCTAAGGAGAAGATGACTTGGATCATCATAGAAGATGGTAAACAGCCCACTTTGGGGGAATATAAAAACACAGCCTTTAACTACGCCTTACCCATCTTGCAACCCGGGATGAATTTCCACAGCAATTTTGAACTTTCCACAGGGGGCAAGAATCACAGATTTGAAATCTTATCCCATTTCAATGGGGTGGTGCAGGCTGAGTACAAAAAGACTTTGCCCGCCATTAAAACCCGTGCGATCACTTCAGCCATCTTGAAAACGGGCACAGAGGCTGCGTTAAACACAGCCGGGGAATTAGCCCCGGGCTATGGAGGATTAGCCGCGGGTATCGCTGGATCCATCATGCACGCCACCAACAAAGCCACCACTGCAGCGGACACGCGTAGCTCTACTATCTTCCCCAACACGATCTATATAGCCAGTTTGGAAAACCACCAAGCCCGCGCGAGTAGCTTTAGTGTGGGCATTGACGCTTTAAACCAGCACTTCACCCTCACCACCTGCGATGCCAAGATGCTCAAACAGCCCAACCAAGTTTGTAGCAACGCCAATAACATCATCTTCATCCGCGCTTTCCGTGGCGAGAAAGTTAATGTTAAGATTTTGTCCTTTTAGGACCCCCTAGGGGGTTAAGTGCTAGGAAACCCCCATTTCTCCTCAATGCGCCCAAATTTCCAAATCCCATAAGAGATCGCCCACACCAGCACAAACATGCCTACGATGTAATAGCCCAAGTGTTCAAAATCCAAACCTTGGATATAGCCTAACACCCCGCTAAACTCCCAGCGCATTTGTTCACTGAGCACCTGAAAGAGTTGGATAGATCCAATTCCCAAGGCGACAACCACGCCTAGAGCTGTGATCGTGATATTGTAATAGATTTTGCGCACCGGAGTTTTAAACGCCCAATCGTAGGCTTTGACCATGAAGATTCCATCGCAGGTGTCAAAGAGAGTCATCCCCGCAGCAAAGGCGATAGGGAGAGCCAACATGCCTAAAACACTGGTTTGAACCGCCACACCCGCTAGGGCTAACAGGGCGATTTGGCTGGCTGTGCCAAAACCTAGCCCAAAGAGAAAGCCTACGGGGAAGACATGCCAGCTTTTAGAGATGAAACCAAATAGAGAGCCAAAAAAGCGTTTCATCAGCCCGTTTTCCTCTAACATGTGTTCTAGGGCTTCTTGGGTGTAGTGTTTGTTTTGGCGTGTAGTCCTTAGCACCTTGAAGAGATCAGCCAAGATACTGGTATTTAAGATTCCCACCAAGAGCAAGAACAAACCTGAGATCACCATCCCCAACATACCCCCCACTTCTTCTAAGATGGGGGCGTGTTTGCGCGCCCAATGCATCGCAAAGGCACTCACAATGGTAACCAAGATCACCACGCTAGAATGCCCTAAAGAAAAGTAAAACCCCACCCCCAAAGCGTCTTGCTTTTGTTGCGTGAGCTTGCGCACGGTGTTATCAATACAGGCGATGTGATCGGCATCAAAGGCATGCCGACTACCCAAGATATAGGCTGTGAGCGCGGTCCCATAGAAGAGCGGATTATCCGCAAGGAAGAGCAACACCAAAACCAGCAGATGTAAAAAAGCGATGACTAAAATATAAGGTAAATACGAACGCATAAAATCTCCATGAATTTTTAAGAGATTTTAACATAAGAATAGTTATTATTTTCTAATTTAAGAGAAAAAGGAAGCTAGTGGGTGTTGTTTTTACACATTATCTTAGAGGTGGACTCCATTTTTCCTCAATCCTGCCAAATTTCCAAATCCCATAAGAGATCGCCCACACTAGCAAGAACGCCCCCGCCAAGTAGTAGCCCAAATGTCCAAAGTCTAAATTTTGGATATGCCCTAGCACCCCACTAAACTCCCAATGCATTTTCTCGCTCAACACCTGAAAGAGCTCCACCAAACCAATCCCCAAAGCGACAACCACCCCTAGAGCTGTGATCGTGATATTGTAATAGATTTTGCGCACCGGAGTTTTAAACGCCCAATCGTAGGCTTTGACCATGAAGATTCCATCGCAGGTATCAAATAGGCTCATCCCAGCGGCAAATAAAATTGGCAAGGAGAGCATCCCCATAATACTCAATTTCACACTCGCATTAGCCAGCCCTAAAAGGGCGATCTCACTAGCGGTATCAAAGCCCAGCCCAAAGAGAAACCCAATAGGATAAATATGCCAACTCTTGGACACAAAGGCAAATAGGGGTTTGAAAAAGCGATTCATCAAACCGCGATCTTGCAACATCGCTTCTAGGGCTTCTTGGTTATAGTCTTTATTGTGGCGGGTGCGCGCGAACACCTTGAACAAGTCTAGCAGGATCACCGCGTTTAAAACCCCCACCACCAATAAGAACACTCCAGACACCAAAGTCCCCACAACGCCCCCCACTTCTTTTAACATAGGGGTATTTTGGCTAGCCCAATGCACCGCCAAAGCACTCACAATCGTCATCAAAACTACCACGCTAGAATGCCCTAGAGAAAAATAAAACCCCACCCCCAAAGCGTCTTGCTTTTGTTGGGAGAGTTTACGAATCGTGTTGTCAATGCAGGCGATGTGATCGGCATCAAAGGCATGTTTAGCCCCAAAGAGATAGGCAAAGGAGGCGCTACTGTAAAATCTCACATCATTGGCTATCACCAGCAACACCAAGCCCAAGATGTGTAAAAACACGATGAACAGCGCATAAGGCAAACACTGGCGCACGCAAACCACCTTAAAATTTTTTAAAGTAATATTTTATCACAGAATGTCTTAACGATGTGTTTTGGGGAAAATCATGCTAGAATAGGGCTCTAATTTTTCAAAAGGAGTTTTTATGGCTGTTAGTTTAAGCAAAGGTGGACGCGTTTCTTTGAGCAAGGAAAAACCCGGGCTTTCTAAAATTCTTGTGGGCTTGGGCTGGGATGTCAATACCAGCGACACTGGGAGCGCGTTTGACTTGGACGCGTCTGTATTTCTGACCGATGCGTCTAACAAGGTCAATGATGAGAAAAATTTCGTCTTTTATGGGAATCTCTCCAGCAAAGATGGCTCTGTGGTGCACACCGGGGATAACCGCACCGGTGAGGGTGAGGGCGATGACGAAGTGATCAAAGTGGACTTAGCTAAAGTCTCTAACGACATTTCAGAAATCCATGTGGTGGTAACCATCCATGAAGCCGATGCGCGCCACCAGAATTTTGGCATGGTGCGCAAGGCGTTTGTGCGCGTGGTGGATGAAAATGACAACCAAGAAATTGTGCGCTACGATTTAGAAGAGGATTTCTCTGTAGAAACCGCTTTGAATTTTGGCAGGTTGTATCGCGGTGAGGGCAATGAATGGAAGTTCGCCGCTGTGGGCACGGGCTTTAAGGACGGTTTGGCAGGCTTTTGCAAACAATTTGGCGTGGCGGTTTCTTAGGGGCTTTTAATGGCAGTTAACCTAGTTAAGGGGCAAAAAATCTCGCTCAAAAAAGAGGACGGGAACGCCCTTAGGGTCTTTTGTGTGGGAGCTAACTGGGGCGCGATCAGCAAGAAGGGCTTTTTTGGCAACACCAAAACCGAGGCAGTGGATTTGGATTTGAGCGTAGCCCTCTTTGATGGGCAGAAACGCCTGCTGGATTGCGTGTATTTTGGCAAACAGAGTGCCCCGGGGATCAAACACAGCGGGGACGATCGCACCGGAGATGTGGGCGGTGATGATGGATTAGACAATGAAGTCATCAGTATCGCGCTAGATAGCTTGGATACAGCGACCGAGCAGTTAGTCTTTGTGCTCAATTCCTACACCCACATTGATTTTGACAAAATCCCCTTTGCGAGTATCCGCTTGTATGAGGGCACACCCGATCGCGTGAACAATGTCTTTGCTACCTACAATGTAGCCAAAGATGCTACCTTTGCGGGTAAGGAGGCGATGATTTTAGGCAAACTCTACAAACACAATGAAGAGTGGAAGTTTAGCGCCATTGGCGAACCTACGGCTGATGACAAACTAGAAGGGCTCTTAGGGCAGTCTGTGCCTAAATACCTTTGAGTCCCCCCAAACTCACCCCCGAACTTTTAAAACGCTTTTTTGTCGCCGCGTCCATGCGGCGTTGGAATGATCAAGCCTGCCCGGTGGAATTTAGTGAGTTAGACAAGCAGGCGCATAAGGCGATGGTAGCGATCTTGTTAGCCAAGCACTCCCTAGAGCGCGTGGATTACTCCCGCCTTATTACTTACTTCTGTTTTGAATTTTTAAACCGCGTGGTGCTCACCGACATCAAACCCCCCATTTATTACAAACTCTTAGACACCCACCGCCAAGCCCTAGCCGACTATGTGCTAGAGGAAATACAAGAGGAGGTCAAGGGATACGCGCTTTTTAAAGACCTGCATACCTATTTATGCTACCCTCCAAAGGATTTAGAATCCGCCCTTTTGCACGCCGCACACCATTATGTGTCCGCATGGGAGTTTAGCCTCATCTACGATTTTAACCCTAGAATGTATGGAGTCCAAGAGATCAAAGATAGTTTGGATAACGCCCTGCTTTTAGATGGGCAATATTTAAGCCAAGTCCCCCATCTTAAACTGCTTGCCTCCATGTTTGCCCAGCTGCGCTTCCAAAAACGCTGGAGTCAGACCCCAAGAGTGCCAGCTACTAGCGTGCTAGGGCATACCTTGTATGTCGCGCTGTGCGCTTTTTTACTCAGTTTTGATCTAGGCGCGTGTGAGAGCATGCGTATCAACCACTTCTTAGGCGGACTTTTTCACGATTTGCCCGAAATTTTGACTAGGGATATTATCTCACCCATTAAGCACGGAGTCAAGGGCTTGGACGCGTATCTTAAAGAAATAGAAGCCCAAGAGATGGAGAATAAGCTATTGCGTTATGTGAGCGTAGAGTTTAAAGAGGATTTACTCTATTTTACCCAAGAAGAATTTGCCAATCGTTATCGCGACCCCCAGAGTCAAGCAATCCACCAAGTAGGCTTAGACACCCTATGGCAAACCTATAACCATGACCAATACAAGAGTGTGTGCGGGACTCTCTTGAAAGTTTGCGATCAACTCAGCGCCTTTATTGAGGCGAAAATGTCCATAGCCCATGGCGTGCGTAGCGACATCTTGGTGCGCGGGGCGCATAACATGCTAGATCAATACGCCTCCTTAAGTTTGCATGGCATAGACATCGGGGCGTTGTTTAGAGATTTTGCATGCGATGGCTCTTGATCTTTGCCACATGGCTACAAGGGGCAGCGGTGATCACCCTAGACACCCAAGCTAATGCTAAACTTGCCACCTCTAATGCCAATGAGAGCACCATGATCGCTAAATTACAAGAGAGTTTACGCCTCTATAACCAGCTCATCACCCACGCCCAAGCCAAACTCACCAAACTCCAGCAATTACAAGCCTTGCTAGAGCGCGCGCAGGAATTCACCCACGCGCGCACCCTGCCTCCCCAAGACTCCACACTAGCCAGCCTCAAAGAGCAGATCGCGCGTTTACAAAAACGCCAAAACCATCTAAAGACTGCCATGCAACGCCATAACACCCTCATAGAGAGCAAGCGCGCGCGCTTAGAGAAACAATGCCCATGGTTAGATTTTAAACGCGGGGTGATCACGCAGCCCTCTAGCCAACAAGCCCAACAAGCCCAAGCGTTCTTAGAAGATTTGCTAGAGCACTCCCCTAGATTAAGCGGTGCTATCTTAGCCACTCTGCTGTGCGAACATAGCCTGCAAGCGCACGCCCAAAGCGCCCAGCAGAGCCAAATCCAAGCCATGCAGAGTGCGCTTTTAGAGGGGGATTTTAAAGCCTACCGCTCTCTAGCCCAACAACACGCCCGCGCGCAAAAAGCATTGCGCCACAAGCAAGCCCAACACGCCCAAAGCGCTTTAGCTGCCCTTGCCAAACGCCAAGCACAAATGCGCCAATTTCTCTCTCCTAGCGCGTTACAGGGGCGTTTGGAGGCTTTGAATAATACTTTGCTTACCCAACTCCTAGAAGCCAAAACCCCTAACGCCCAAGCGCGCGCCTATAGCCACTACCACCAGCAAGCCCAAGCCCTACAATTAGAATTACTCCTAGAACTCACGCGCCAACTGCACTTTCTCAACGAAACGATAGCGATGGATTCTGCGTTTAAACCCCCCTACGATCTAGGCGCGCCCTAAGGGAAGTTGGGTATAATTATCACTATATAATCGGAGGTGCGCTTGCGTAAGTGGATTGTCTTATCTCTAGTTATAAGCTGGCATGAGTGCGGGGCACACCCTAAAGATGGGGTGTTTGTGGAGGGAGGTTTGATGACGGGCATGCTAAAAAGTGTGGAGTATATCCAGCATAACCCTTTTTGTGGTCCCTCTATTTTGTGCACTGAGGCGATCATGCAAAATGCCTCCCCTTTATTCACTACAAGCGATGTTACTAGCCCCATCACACGCTTTAGCACCACCGCGCCCGTGAAGATCACTTTGGGGAGCAAGGGCTTGCAGATTGAAAATTTTCTGCCCTACACACTGAGCAATATTGACATTTACATGCAAACTCCCCAGGGGCAGGTGAAAGTCGCCAGCGTGCAATCCTTGCCTAAATTCACCCAAACCTATGTCAACCCTAATCTCTTGGGTGCTTTAGCCAATGCGCCTGCTGACGCGCAATTTAGTGTCAAACCCACCCCCCAATCAGACCCCACCACCACGCGCGTGCTGGACGCTCTAAGCCAAATTAGCGTGGACTTGAATTTGAGTTTTGCTAAAGCCCCTGATGCCAAATGGCTCACCCCCACCCCTAAGCAGGCTGAGGAACTCACCGATGCGATGCTCAATCTCACCGCTCTATTGAGCTCAAAAGCCTTTGGGGACGCGGTGCTAAATGCTCCCTTTCCCTTTTATAACACCTCCAGCGGACAACCTGTCATCTCTCCCCAAAAGGTGCTAGAAACCTACCGCGCCAAAGCGAATTTGCAGCTGGGGATTTTGAGCCCCAAGGCAGGAGAGAGTAGAATAGCGGGTTTGGGGGGACCGGGCATATTAGGGGTGCAACCTTATTTGATCAACCCCAAGAGTGCCTCTATTTGGACAAATTATCAAAATGGCTCCGCGTTGCCTATGGAGGTGATTTTGCACGAATTCGGGCACACCAAGAACTATGGGCATGATGGCAACATGACCTATGGCAAGAATGGGACGGGTTTAGTGGAACTAGGAATCAAAGCATGGAAACAATTAGGGGAGACCAACCAACTCCCCATTAATTACGATCAAATCGCCCATGTCCCTAACCCTATTTATAACTCTAGCTTTGTGCGCGCCCTCTCTAACGCCCTGCCCTCCGGGGGCACAAGCGCGGATGCGATGGTGGGCTTTGATCTAAAAAGCGGTTACCAGCAATATTTTAACGATGTGGTGGGTTTAGCCTATTATGGTATCCTCAAGTATAATTTCTCTAAGCGGATGGGTTATATCAAGACGATCTCACAAGTGGGGCTTGGAGTGGGCACGGATTTACTCTTAGATTTTAAGACCACTTATAAAACCCAACGCACCCGCAAACACAGAGCGACTCATCTGGCTAACAAGAGCCTAAAAAGTGCCTTTGGGAGTTTTATTGGCTTGCGCGCCCTATGGGATTCCTATGTGCTCAATTCTATCTACAAAAGCGCGGGCAACCTCAACGCGGTGGTGGGCTTTAATTACCGCTTTGAACACTCTAAATACAGTCTAGGCGTGTCCATTCCCTTGATTCAAAATCCTTTGAAATTTGGCATCCACAGCAAGAATCTCACAGGGAACATGGTGCTCTACGATGGGGCTAGCCATTTCAATGTCTTTTTCAACTACGGTTGGGTGTTTTAGCTATTTGCCCAAGCAAAATTGCGCAAAGAGCGCGTCTAGCACTTCCTCAGTTTGGTAGGGTTTGCTAAGGGTAGCGATGCTCTCCAGAGCGTCTTTGAGGTGGTAGGAAAACAATTCTAATTCTAGGGTATCTAGAGTGCGACTAGCCTCCTTTAGGTGCGCGATCGTGTGTTCTAGGGCTTGTTGCTGGCTTAAAGAGGTCAAGATGAGATCATCATTGGGGTTATCCTCCAGCAACAGAGGTTGCAACGCATCCTTAAGCAAGGCTAAACAGGGTTCTTTGGTGTTTATATACAGAGGGGGTAGACTTAAAAAGGGCAGGGCATTTAAGATCGCTTGGGTGTCTAGCTGGGGAGGGCAGTCGTTTTTATTGAAGATCACACAGAGCGTTTTAGAGTTTTGGGCTTGCAACAATTCTAAGAGGTGCTGATCTTGGTCATCTAGGGGAGCAGAGAGATCAAAGAGGGCTAAGATCACATCGCTTTCTTGCATACTTTTTAAACTCTTAGCGATTCCTAAGCGTTCTATGGCATCTTCAGTAGGGCGGATGCCAGCTGTGTCTATAATTCTCAAAGAACTCCCATACAGGCTGATCACTTCCTCTATCGTGTCCCTAGTAGTGCCCGCTATTTCGCTCACCAACGCGCGTTCCTCCAAAAGCAGGGCGTTTAGAAAGGAGCTCTTCCCCACATTGGGTTTTCCCACAATGCTAAGACGATACCCTTCTAAATGCGCGCCCTTGGATTGAGAAACGCTTAAGGTGTTTTGGAGCGCGCTGAGAGTCTCTTGCAATGTGGTTTGCATGCGTGTGTTTAAATCTAGGGGTAAATCTTCTTCGGCGTAGTCAATGAGCGCTTCTGCGCTGGCTAATAACTCCAATAAAGCCCCCCGGATGCGCTTAACAAAGTCTTTTAAAGCCCCTTTGAGTTGTTTAGCCATCGCCTTAGCGTAATTAGCGCTCTTGGCTTCTAAGAGTCTAGCTAGCGCGTCCACTTGGCAGAGATCCATTTTGCCTCCTAGAAGCGCGCGCCTAGTGAACTCCCCATTTTGCGCCAAGATAGCTCCATAATCCAAACAGGCTTGCAAGATCAAGCGCGCCACCACCATGCCCCCATGGCATTGGATTTCTGCAACATCTTCGCCCGTATAACTATGGGGACCTTTAAAATACAGGGCTAGACACAGATCTAAAAGAGTGCTTTGGGTGTCGTAAACAGACACTAAGCTGGCATGTCTAGGGGTGAAATGTGTTTGCTGGCAGAGGGCTTGCAAAATCTCTAGACTTTTGGGACCACTTAGCTTGATGATGGCGATCGCGCCTAGCCCCGGGGGGGTGGCGATAGCCACAATGGTGCTAGAATTAGGGTTTGTGGAAGTCATTGACGACAATGTAGCGTTGGTTATCCGCGTTGCTTTGGCAGGCTACATACTTGTTAGGGAATGTTTCGCGCAAACGCTTCAGGGCAATATGGAGCAATAAACCATCTAAGGGCTTGGTCTTGGCTTTCCCCACTTCATGCACCACCATGATCACACTTTGCAGGTAATTCTCCATAATCTCTTCTTGTTTCTTTAAGAAGTGCGCCACCTCTAGGCGGATATTATAGCCGTATTTGGGATGAATCCAATTGAAGAGCAAGTAGGACAAAGCGTTGTAGCGGTAACCCTTTTCCCCGATGAGCAAGGCGCAATCCTCCCCATTGATCTCAATCAACAAGGTCTTAGGATCGTAGAGTTCCACTTGGATAAAATCAATATGGTAGGGGATACGCGCCAATAGCGCGCGGACTTCATTTTGGATTTCTGTAATTTTAGAGTGGGGATCGTTAGTTGGCTCAGGTGGTGGGGGTGGGGGGGGTTTTAGTTTTTGGCACACTTCTATAATAGCCTGCTTTTTGCCAAAGCCCAAAAAGCCCTTGGAGGGCACTTGGATCACCTCGTATTGCAAATCTGAGATCAAACAATCCAACTCTGTGGCGGCTTTGAAGAGGGCTTCCTCTAAACTATCGGCGACAATGCTTTTCATCTTAACTCTTATGCCTGTGTTCTTGAATCTCTTTTGACTTCTTTTGTTCTAACACTTGGTTAATGAGCCATTGCTGGAGAATAGAAAACACATTGTTCACCGTCCAATAGAGCACCAACCGGCCGGGAAAGTGATCAAAAAAATCGTGAAAAACACGGGCAACATTTTGAAGATTTTAGCTTGGGTAGGATCGGTGATGGTATTGGGGGTGAGGGCTTGTTGGAGATACATAGAAATCCCCATTAGCAAGGGTAAGATAAAATAGGGGTCCATTAAAGAGAGATCGTGAATCCAAAACATCCAACCCGCGCTTTTGAGCTCGACAGCGTTGTAAAGCACGCGGTAAATAGCAAAGAACACCGGGATTTGTAAGATCAAGGGCAAGCACCCCCCCAAGGGGTTAGCCCCATGCTTTTTGTAAAGTTGCATCATGTGCATCTGCAATTTTTGTGGATCGCTCTTGTATTTCTCTTGCAACTCTTTCATTTTGGGAGTGAGATCCTTGAGCTTTTGCATGCTCACCATGCCCTTGTAACTCAGCGGGTAGAGAATGATGCGCACAACCAGCGTCAACAAAATGATTGCCCAACCCCAATTATGCGTATAGGTGTGCAAAAAATCCAAAAGCAAGAACACGGGGCGGGCAAAAAAGGTGATCATGCCATATTCCACCACATCGGTGAGCATGGGCGCAATGGTTTCTAGGTGGCGGTAATCTTTAGGACCAATGTAGCCATGCAAATTGGCATCCCCCTTTAAAGAAATGAAGGGCAGGGGGTTCTTTGTGCCCGCTTGGCTGTCTATGATGATCTCTAGGGGGGTGTTAGAGAAAAATAAAGTGGTGTAGTAGCGATCCACGCTAGCCACAAAGGCGATATGGCTAAAGGATTTGGCTTGTTTAATATCCCCATCTTCTATTTTGTCAATCTTTTGATCCAGAGTGCCTAATAACACCCCGTGGAAAGCATACCCGTCCGCATCAGCCACCGGGCGACTCCCATTAGAGAGAAGATAGGCGCTATTGGCATTGGGGGTTTTGGGGGTGATCTCTAGTTTGAGATCGTAACTCAAATTGGCATGGAAAGTTAAGATTTTTTTAACCACCACACTAGAGAGCTCTTGAGTGAGGGTGAGATTTTGTGCGCCCTTTTCTAAATTGAGATCGCTTATCGAGGCACTATAGGGGGTTTTAAAGGCTTCTTGGTTGAGTTTACTGTCCACAAATCTAATTTCTAAGGGCTTGAGCGCGTCTGGACCCAAGAGGGGGAGTTTGCTCAAGGGTTCTAAGGGTTGCTTGCTAAGTCCCACCAAGCGTTTGGCATGTTCTAAAAAGCCCTCGTCTTTGTGGGTGGTGAATTTCTTGTCTTTGAGATACATTTGGGCAATGCGCCCAAGATGGTCGATCTCAATCTCCATAGAGGGGGCATGCACGCGCGCGATGATGGGCGCGCTTTTCTGTGGGGCTTTAGGGGTGGTGCTTTCTAGAGCGATGTTGGGCGCGCTGGGGGTGCTAGGCGCGCTGTTTGCTTGTAGGGGGGGAGTATTGGGTTTGGAGGGGGCAAAAAAATAGCTATAAAGGCTCAAGAACACAAAGGAGAGCGCGACAGCCAAGATCAAACGAAGATTATTGTCTTTCACTAGAAACCTTGAGAATATAGTAAGGAATAAAAGTGTTAGGGTGTTTGGGGATTAAAAAGTAAAGGGGTGTAATGGGCGCACTGAATTTGGGTTGCAGGGGTTTGGAGCCTATGGGGTAATCTATCCCGCCTTGGCAATAGGGGTTACAGGCTAATAGGCGGCGCGCGCTACGCCAAAGGGCTCTATCTAGGCGTTCGTGCTCTAAGAGCCAAAGCGTGTAAGTCGAACAGCTAGGGTAAAAACGGCAACAAGAGGGTTTGAGAAAAGAGAGCGCTCTATAGAGGCGCAAGAACATTTTGAATATCTTCATTTAGAGCCCTTGAGGCGTTTTTCCAGACATTGCAAAATATGCGCGCGCAAGGTGGCGTAATCTAATTGCACGACCCCCACCTTAGCCACAAAGATAATGGCTTGGGGGATTTTTAAAGGGGCATTGCGTAAAATCGCGCGCACGCGCCGTTTGATCAAATTTCTCTGCACCGCATTGCCCACCTTTTTAGACACACTCAAGCCTAATAAAAGCCCATGCGCGCCTAAAAATCTTTGGTGCAAGGGTTCTAGGGGGAGACAATAGAGCATAAAAACCCCACGGTGCTTTTTAACACCCTTCTTATAGACATAGTTAAACTGGCGCGTGGTTTTTAAGGACTGCACCATCAAAGAGCGAGCTGTCTTCTCCCCTTTGCCCTTCTAGCTTTGATGACCTTACGCCCATTCTTGGTTTTCATGCGCACTAAAAAACCATGCGTGCGTTTTCTAGGGGTGTTATGGGGCTGGTAAGTGCGTTTCATGTGTGTCCTTTAAAATTTTCAAAAGGGCTACTTTAGCGCATATTGGCTAAAAACTATCTAAACTAGCGTTCTTGATTCTTGTCTTCAACCAAAATATAGAGCTCATTGAGCTTATTGGTTTGCAAGAGATCCACCACTTTCACAAAGCTATCCAAATTGCTGTTTTTATCGCCCTGCAAAATAATGGGGGTGTCCTTGGCGTAGCGTTTCACGGCTTGTTTGAGCGTCTCAAAGCTCACTTTGCGCTTGTCTAGGTAAAATTCGCCCTTGTGCGAGATGGCGATATTCACCTGCTTTTTGTTGAGCACATCTTGGGATTTATCCGAACTTTGATCCACCTTGGGGATATTAATGGGGAGTCTGGAAGTGGTTACAAAAGAAGCGGTGGTGAGCACGATCACCAAGAGCACCAACATAATATCAATGAAGGGCACCACATTCATGGAGTCGATTTTTTTCATCTTACTCCCTAAAAATCCGTGTCTAGGCGGTTATAACCGGTGTCCTGTGTAGCAGGGTGGTGGTAAATATCCCACTTGGTGGCGATGATCTCACTTTTGCGCACCAACATGTTGTAGATCACCACAGAAGGAATCGCCACAATCAAGCCCATGCCCGTAGCCTTGAGTGCGAGCGCAAGCCCTACCATGATCGCCTTAGTGTCCACAGAACCGGTGTGCCCCAATTCAATAAAGGTGAGCATAATCCCGGTTACCGTGCCCAACAAGCCTACATAGGGCGCGTTAGAGCCAATGGTCGCTACTAAGGTTAAACGGCGGTGCAAGTCTAATTCTAGTTTACGCTTGTCGTTGTAGTCGTCCACGCGCACGGTGGCATAAAACCACACCCGCTCGATCCCTATGGCGATCACGATCACGGATAAAAACGCCAAAAACCCTAAAATCCCATAATCGATCATTTGCTTTATCATAACATCTTGCATCAAGACCCCTTTGAATGATTTTTGAGCGCCATTTTCGCGTCCATTTCCAACGCTTTCTTTTTCATGCTCTCTCTTTTATCGTAAAGTTTTTTTCCTTTAACCAAGGCCACCTGAAGTTTAGCTTTATTTCTATGGTTGAAATAGAGTTTCAAAGCCACAATGCTCAAGCGTTGTTGCCCTACCTCTTGGGACCATTTGGCAAGCTGTCTTTTGTGCAGGAGCAATTTACGCGCGCGCATCTCCTCGGGCTTGTAATAGGCATTGACCGTCTGCAAGTGCGCGATGTGCATGCCAAAGACAAAGGCCTCGCCCCGCACGATCCTAACAAAATTATCCTTGAGATTCACCCGCCCCGCCCTAATGGCTTTAACTTCACAGCCCACCAACACGATCCCCGCCTCCAAACTTTCCAAAATTTCGTAGTCAAAAAAGGCTTTTTTATTGCGTGCGATCTCTCTCATATCCCCCCTTTGGGCGCAAAAAACCCGCTCCCACTCCCGCTAAAAAACCACTGGGGACCCAATCTAGCTTCTAACTCTCTTAACTCTGGGGTGATTTGCAATGCCGGGGCTAGCAAGTCGTTGAGCGCGCCGCGTGGGTGGGTTTGCAAGAGGGCTAGACTAGGGGTGCGCTTGAGTGTGGGGACATCAAGGGGAGTAGAGCGCTCAAAGGCACGATAGATAGCTTTTGTGGAGCAGGCGATCTTGGGGGCGTATAACTCCAAGTCTAAAAGGGGCTCTTCAAAACCCTGCACCACCTCTCCAAAATGACTCACATGCGCGCTTTTAAACCCTGAGATGAAAAAATTCACATCGCTCCCCACGCGCGCCCCAATTTGGTAGAGCTCCCCTAAGCCAAGACCTAGGTTTAAATGCGTGTTAATCGCGTTTAAAAACCCCCCCGCATCCGCGCTCCCCCCCCCAAAACCCGCTTGGCTAGGGATGTGTTTTTCTACCTCTATTTGCAAACCCTCCAAGGCTAAGTCCCCTTGCTTTTTATCCTGCCAATAGGCTTTTAGAGCCCGCCAAGCCTTGAAGATTGTGTTTTGCTCTAAGGGGCAATCAAAAGCACCCTTGAGGCTAAACTTAGAGGCGCGCTTGACTTGGATATAATCCTTAAAGCTATTAGCCACCAGCACCAGCCTAGAGTCAAGCAGGTGGTAGCCTTGTTCACAACCACCGATTTTCAAAAAGATATTCACCTTGGGGCAAACTGCAAAGCCAAAGGGATTCACTTCAATTTGCCTAGCTGGATAGTCTTCCCCATGTTGGCTAACACCTCTTCGTTCACGCTTGCTGAGGCGCGCTTGTTCTCTGTGGCGATGGCTTCTTTGAGTTCAGAGCGTAAAATCAAAGTGTGCGCGGGGGCTTGAAACCCTAACTTGACACTCCCCTTGTCAATGGAGATGATCTTGATGTGGATATCCTCCCCAATCACCACCCCCTCGCCTAGCTTTCTGGCTAAAATTAACACCGCTACCTCAATGTGCGCTAATTTGCACACTCTCCATCACATCGCCCTGTTTGAGAGAATCTAGCACTTTGAGGCTCTGCGCGTCCTCAATCTGCCCAAACACCGTGTGCTCCCCGTCCAAATGCGGTTGGGGCGCAAAACACAAGAAAAATTGACTCCCCCCCGTGTCGCGCCCGGCATGCGCCATGGATAAAGCCCCCCTCTTGTGTTTGTGCGGGTTATTTTGCACCTCGCACTTGATGCGATGCCCAGGTCCACCCATGCCACTCCCATAAGGGCAACCCCCTTGGGCGACAAAACCGGCGATCACGCGGTGGAAACTCAAGCCATTGTAAAAGCCCTCTTGGGCTAGAGTAGCAAAATTGCTCACCGCTTGGGGCGCGTCCTTGCCAAATAAATGGATCTTGATCGCGCCTTTATTGGTGTGAATCGTGGCGTAATTATAGGTGTCTAGCACATGGGGTTCAAGATCATAGGTTTTGAGTGCTTCCATAAATCCTCACTAGGGTTAAAAGATTCGAGCATTTTACCGATTTCAACTTAATTTATTAAATGGGGTATGTATGCGAGCACTGGTGATCGCGCTTTTGGGGTTATGGCTGGGCTTGGGGGTGTTGCAGGGGGCTGAGGTGCTTAACACCTCGCTTATCCATAGGGCTAAGAGGGCTAAAGCCAAAAAACCCACCCCCTCTAAAAAGCGCAACCCCAAGCTTGCAAAGCGCGCCACCAAAGCCCCCACAAAACCAATAAGCCCCAAAGCCCCCAGCGTCTCGGCGCGTTGGATCTACAGTAGCGCGTTTCTAACCGTTTATTTTAGCGATGGGCATTACAAACAGGGCTATGGCTTGTTATTGCAAAATGGGAATTACTTGAGTGTCGCTAGTTTAGTGTTCGATGAAGGCATGTATGCCCAAACCATCATGGCTAGAATGCAAGATGACAGCGCACCCATGCTCATCTGTGTCGCGCGCCTGCATGTCAAGGCTATCGATCACAACCGCGGGCTTTCTTTATTGGGCACTTACAGCTTCACTAACGATTATTGCCAAACACGCCCAGAGAGTTACTACCACGCACGCATTTATAAGAAATACGCCCAAGACCTCCTAGCCTACAGCCATGCGCCTAACACAAACACACTCTACTACCCCCAGGTGGATTCCAAGGACGCGTTTGAAGTCCAACGCCTGCATAACTTCCATGACCCTAGCTTGCAAAACCTCCCCCTTGGTCGCCCCCTTTTCAACGCTCAGGGGGTTTTTATGGGGGTGCTAGATGGCAACCAAAACAAACTCAAGGTGATCAAAAGAGGGGTAGTGCTAGACTTCCTACGCGCCTTACAAAAACGCCGATTGCTCTAGAGAATATTTGGATTCACGCTAGAGTTTCAATTTGGTTATTCTAGCTAAAGCGCAAACCACATTTTTCCAATTTTTGGTGCCAATGCTATTTGGCTAATGGTCTTGGGTAGTTAGTGGAAAAGCATCGCTGATATGGTGTTCTAAAAAGCTTAAAGGCGCGTCAAAGGTAAAGCCACCGATAAAAGCGCGCTAAAAAAAGGTTAAGGCTTTTAAGTCCTATGGCTAGGGGTTTTAAAGGGCAATTTGGGCATAATCTGCCCTCCTTTTTAATCTAAACCACCACACGGGTAAGACAAGGGCAAAACAAGAGGGCTTGAGATTAAAGTCTAACTCAGTGGCTAAAGTCGGCACACAGAGTCCATTTTTTAAGAGTAAGGTCTTTGGCACATTACAAAGAAGGGGAGTGTTTTTCTAAATGTTTTTGCAACGCCACACAAATTGCATTATCAGACTTAAAAGTTTGGAGCTTATCCTTAGGGTCTAAATACATACAGGGACTCTCATCAATAGAAATCAGGCGCACGAGGTGTAATTGTTCTTGAATGTCTTTAGCGTTGTAGGTTTGGGATTGGAAGAGTTGTTGGCAGGTTTGCTTAGATTGTGCGCTTAGGTATTTGGGGCTTAAACACATGGTGGGGTGGTCTTTGAGCGTGTCTTTTAAAATCTTGGGGTCGTCATTTCTTAAGCGGTCGTAAAAAGGGGCATTGCGATTTAAGGGGATCACCCGTGATATGAAGAGATCAGAAAGGTGTTCGGGGTCTAGGCGCTGGATGTTTTTATGTATTGCCTCTTGACCATAAAGACTAGCCATGATAGATGGAGTTTGCCCTAAATCAAAGATGGTGTTTAAAACTATAGAGACCCAATACCTGTAGTGTCCAGATGTTCCCTCAAAGAGTTCATCAAAAATGTCATTAGTCCTGCAACATGCGTTACGCATATCTTCAGCTAAGCGTTCTCTAAAAGGTTTATAGGGAACAATGTTTTTGAAATTTTTTTTCATCAAGTCTTGAAGTCTTTTCATCAAGTCTTGAAGTCTTGCTCGATTAAAGTCAATGATATTTCCAAAACTAACCTGCTTTTTAGAAAAGATACGATGGAGTTGTTGGATATAGGCGATCACATCTAGCCCAGCCTTGTGGGCGTTGAAAAGCGGGGCATAGAGCCATGCGGTGGCGTTTAAAAATGTGCGGGCATCTTCTGTAGGTGATGCGTCTGGGATATACATGACATCATCGAGTTTTGCCTCAAGAACAATATTTGCAGAGAATATGTCTAGGATGTCTAGGACATGGAGCATTGCCATATCCTCAACATGGGTTAAGAAAAGCTCTTCTCTTGTGTTTTTTGGCTTAAACTCTTGAAATAAGGGGACTTGCTTAGCTACAGTTTTGGCTAGAGGGATAGAGTCATCTGTGTAATCTCCTATAGTCTGAGTCAGATCGGTTAAGAGAACTGGATTGTCAGGAGGGTTTTTTAGATCATCATATATCGCAATAAAGGATTTTCGCATGTAGTTATGGAGTGCCTTAAACGCCTTGAAAAAGGGGGTGTCTTTATGGCTTTGAGGGGTTTGGGCTTGCAGATTTAACACCAAGAGGGCTAAGAAAAGCAGGCGGATCATTTAAATCCTTTTGTCAAGTGTTTTTGCAATGTCAAGCATAGCGCATTTTGTGAGACAATATTTTTATACTACCATGTGAGCTATAATAGGCAAGGCGTATCATTTATATTCACCAAAGACAATTTTTTGACATAGTGCTTGAGAGCTCTGGAATCATAAGTGTGCTTAGTGAAGATGTCTAAACAGGCTTGCTGGAATTTTTGGCGCAAGTATCGAGGCTTGAAACAGAGTTGGGAATGCTTTTGCAAAATGGGAATGTCTAGTTGTGGCTTAGCGTGTTGGTTATCAAAGGTATAGTAATAACTTTGATCGAGAAACTCTGAAAGTCTAAGGGCATAATAGACCATGACGATGAAATCTACATCATTGGACCCTATTCCTAACTCTTGAATCTCAAATCTATTTGCATATTCCCAGTTGATGCGCTCCCCCAATAAGGCGTGACTCTCGGATTCGTTTGTGTGTTACAAGAAAATGAATCGAGTCTTAAAACATCCTATCTGGATAACTAAACATGAAGTCTTGTGCCTTTTTTTCTAGTATGTCTATGTAATCTTTTAAATCTAAGCCCCCTTGGTGTGCCTGCAGAGGAGCGTAAATAAAATCTAGAACTTTAAGATAATCTTGAAGTATTTGGCTAAGAGGCAGGTGTGGTGTTGGCTTTGGACTGTGATCGTCTAGAACTGAACCAAAGAGGAGGGCAAAGAGGTTGAGCATCTCAAAGGTTTTGATATTCTTCATAAAATACGCCTCTTGTTTATTCTTGGGTTTGAAGTTTTACAAAAGGGGAATTTGATCGATGAAGTTTTGCCCCAATCGTTTAAGAGTGGGAAGAGAGTTTAGGATGGACATACTTAAGAATATCTCACGATCTGGGGCGTTTTGTTTCCAAGCAGAGAACATGGCTTGTTTGATTTTGGTAGTCTCTTGGATTAGAGAGGCGTGGATTTTAGTTTTTTCTGTTTTCAAATTTGTATTAAAAGGTATATCTGTCTTGACTGCTGTCTTGAGTTTTAGGGGCTTTTGACAAAAACCCACCGCCACCAACAAAGCTACTAAAATTGAGCGCATTTGGGATTCCTTTTATAAGTTTTTTATAGCACTAAGCCAGCATATTATCAGACTTGAAGACTTAGATTTTACCTTTGCGCATCTAACAAATAAACAAATCATACCGCTCACATTGACCAAGCACAAAGGTCTTGGCATCTCCGATCGATCTTCACCACTAAGTTTTGGATTTTGCTGATGGCATGGAGCAAAGAGGGGTATTTTGTGGCATGGGGCTTAGATTGCAGACCAACCACCACCAAGCAGATGACAAAAAGCAGGCGAATCATTTAAACTCCTTCTCTAAATATTTTTGCAACGCCAAGCATAGCGCATTACTAGATTTAAAGACTTGGACTTGTTGGTGTGTATTGCGGTATAGACAAGGGATGTGATCTAGAGCAATCAAGCGTTCTTCTTTGAGCTTTGTTTGCATGCGCAAGATTAGGGCTTTGCTAGGGTTTTGGAAACTCTTTAAGCAGAGGTTTAAAAATTTAGAATCTAAATAAGAGGGATACAAACAGACTT
>NZ_QXQR01000013.1:0-39024 GCF_003660355.1 Helicobacter sp. L8 | reverse complement strand
AAGTCTGTTTGTATCCCTCTTATTTAGATTCTAAATTTTTAAACCTCTGCTTAAAGAGTTTCCAAAACCCTAGCAAAGCCCTAATCTTGCGCATGCAAAAAAAGCTCAAAGAAGAACGCTTGATTGCCCTAGATCACATCCCTTGTCTATACCGCAATACACACCAACAAGTCCAAGTCTTTAAGTCTAGTAATGCGCTATGCTTGGCGTTGCAAAAACATTTAGAGAAGGAGTTTAAATGATTCGCCTGCTTTTTGTCATCTGCTTGGTGATGGTTGGTCTGCAATCTAAGCCCCATGCCACAAAATACCCCTCTTTGCTCCAAGCCATCAGCAAAATCCAAAACCTCGCGGTGAAGATCGATCGGAGATGCCAAGATCCTAATGAGGGAATTTATCGGTGTGATTATTTCTACCAATTTGCCCCCACACTTGAAAAACTAGGCATGGCTTTTGTCAACCAAATCCCCCTCTTGCAAGCTCTCAAACCCCACAATAAAACAGAAGCGCGCTTGATTGATCAGATTAAGGAGATTGAAATGCTCCATCTCTATTTGTTGATCTATGGGTCTATCAGCCAAAAAATCCCCCCCTCCCAAGTGCTCCAAGATTTTTTAGCCATTTTAAAATTTAGCTACGCCCCCTTGATTGAGGCGCATCAACAAGGTTTGGATTTAAACGCCTATGCTAAAGTCCTAGCCACCACGCCTATATCCCTCTCAAAAGTTGTCAATGATGACATGCAAATCCATATTTATGATTACTATGAAAAGGGCATTTGGGATAAGCACGACAAAGAGAAAACCCCTATCCCTAAGATCGTGCAAAATTACGAGCTAGCCGCGCACGCTTGTATCCTTACTGAAGAGGATTGCTGGGAAGAAGTGATCGGATATGCGCAATGGGATTTTGCCTTTAATCTTGTCGTTTGGAAGTTTGAAGCACCTGTTGGTTTAGACATCAATAAGGTTTATCCATTTGCTTATGACCATCTTGTGCGCCGTATTTATAGCTTTTTTTACCATCTCATGGATTACTTCCCCAAAATCAAAGATTACCCCTCCTGCCCTACCTATAATCCCCGCCCTCCTCTTGAGCTAGAAGCTTCCAGCCTTAAAAAACGCCCCTCTCTTTGTCTAGCCCCCCAATACCTTAGCCCCAAAACACAACAAACTTGTTTGCGCCTCTTTGAAGAAAACACCTACGACACAGACGCGCTTAAAAGCTATATCCAAGATTTACGCTTGATCAATATAGATGATAAGCCTTGCTTCTTTTTAGACGCACAAGATAAAATCCAAACCTTTAAGTCTAAAAACGCGCTATGTGTGGCGTTGCAAAGAATAAAATTTTTATGGTGATGACAACTCTTTTGGGGCTTAAAGGACTATTTATTATCTAATGGAGGTTTATGTTGCTTTAATTTCTGAGCATTATCACAGCCTCTCTGGTCGCCTTTTTCACAAGCCTTTTGGAAGCATTCTAGAGCCTTATTGGGCTCGTGTGTATCATAGTAATACAATCTCCCCAAATACCAATAACCATCTAAATCGCCCAAGTCAGCCGCTTTTTGGTAATACGCGATGGCTTTAGTCAAGTTTTTAGGGAAATATATTCCATCAGCATACATGCGTCCCAACTCCACATAAGCTCCTACTTTTTGATAGTATTCTACGCATTTAGGATAATCTTTAGGAATCTCATCTCCACTACAATACATCTGTCCCAAAAGATAATAACCCTCATCATTCCCCATATCCCCCGCTTTTTTAAAATACTGCGCGGCTTTCCAGTCATCTTTAGGAGCGTGCTCGCCATAGCCATAACGCGTTCTATACAGACTCCCCAAGAACAAATAACCCTTAGTATTCCCCATAGCCCCTGCTTTTTCAAAGTATGCTATGGCTTTAGGATAATCCTCCTTTACACCTAGAGGCTCGCTATACATGAACCCCAAACCCACATAACCCCTAGAATCACCCATATCCGCTAGTTTTTGATAGTATTTAAAAGCCTTTTGATCGTCAAAGTCGTAATCAAGGGCTTTCTTTGCGATTAAGTAGTATTGATCTGCCTCTTTATTCGCATGCACACTCCCCAAGCAACACAAACTGATTAAGGCTAGTCTGAGGATGTTTTTAATGGCATTTATCATTTTTATTCCTTAATTTATTGCCCTTCAATGAAGAAGACATGATAAAGCAAAGAAACTTTGCAACCCTTAATGCTAGAAGTGCCAAATGCCATATTGTGGGGCTTAGACTTGTGGAATCCAACGGGTATTGCAATATAATAGCTGTAATAGACTTGCTCAATAAGGGGCATACTTTTAGACTGGAGTCGTTTTGTTGTTAGGAGTGTAAGATGAAAAAGGCAACGGCGTTTTGCTTGAGGTTGGGCTTAGTTCTCATGCCCTTTGTAACTTTATTTGTGTGTGGTGTGGTGGGCGCGTGGCTGGCTAAGGCTTATCATTCGTGTTTAGCAGTGTTTAGTAAAATAATTCTAGGCTATTTGTCTTTTCTGTCTATTTTTCAGATTTACAAACACACGCGCTGGTCTTTTGGCTGTGCATTGAGTGGGTTTTTTAATGGCTTGGTGGTTAGGGATTTTAAAGCCGTCTTGTTAAGGCTAATAAGGAGATTTCTTGGATAAGAGCAATTGGCGCTTTGTTTTAGTGCTAGGAGGGCTATGCTTGGGTGGGGTTTTGGTGTGGTGGATTTTACACTTTTCAAAGAGAGAGGTAGCCGATCCGCATTCCTCTTATGACTATTCTATGGCTATAGAGGCTTATAAGAAAAAAGACTACACCAAAGCTTTGCAATACTTCCAAAAAGCAGTGCAGATGGGGGATGCCGCTGGTTATTACGGCTTAGGGCACATGTACCAACAAGGACAGGGCACCCCTATAAACTACGAAAAATCTATACAAAACTACCAAAACTATGTTAGAGCTTTGGCGCACTTTCAAAGGGCTTGCGATGTGGGGGTAGAGACAAGCTGCGCTGCAGCTAAGAGACTAAGAGATATAGGTAGAAGACTAGAAAAGTTAGACCCAGATTGGCCTTGGCCAAAATCAAGATAGCTTCTAAAACAGGCATGTATGTATGAGTGATAACGATGATGCATAAACTCAAAGCGTTTTGTTTGGGGTTGGGGTTAGCTCTTATGCCCTTTATCACTTTATTGATGTGTGGTGTGGTGGGGGCAGGGTTGGCTAAACCATGCTATTTTCTTTTGGTGCTGTTTAAGTGTGGTGCTCTTAGGGGGGTCTTTTTTGCCCCTTGTTAAGATTTATCAATCTAGCGCGCCTAGCAGAGTTTGGGCGTGGCGTTGTGCCATTAGCGGGGTTTTTAATGCTCTAGCTGTGGCGGCTTGGTATGCCTTATTTATCTAAGCCTTGCACACTATGTAAGGATTCATGTTGGAAAATTTTCTCTTGTTCTTGGGGATAGTGTTGATAACCCTTATCATTTTGTTTGTGCGTGATAGGTTGGATTTGGAGCGTTGCAAGCAGATCGATCGCCTAGGGAGGTTTTTATTAAGATTTGTATTTGGACTTTCGCTGGTCATGGCACCTTTTTTGACGCTTTATGTGTGCGCTAAAGTAGGGGCTGAATTAGCTTATTATGGGCATGAGATTTTAGCACTTTTGAGCGCGCCCCTTTGTAGTTTGCCATTCTTTGGGTCGATTTATGGGGTTTATGAGGAAACAAAACCTAGTCGGATTTGGAAGGTGGCTTGTTTGGCAATCGCTGGGCTTAATGGGGTGATTTTAATAGGAGGCATGGGTCTTGCTGCATATATTTTCTTTGGTGCGCATGATTAAGGTTATTGTTCCAGTTTGCTATGCTAAACCTCTAAAGCATTCTGCCATTCTCTCAAATTCTAGGCGTTGTTCTAAAAGCTCAGGCATTAAGACTTCTAGTTGAGATAGTGGTACATGCACATGGCGATTTTCTCATTTCATGGAATTTGTCTGAACAGCCGTGTAGCAAGGCAAAAATGCCCAAGAATAAGAGTGTGAGGGCTAGATTCAACAGGGTGATAGAGAGATACTTTCTCCATTTACTTTTCTTATCCACGCACATACACCTCCCGCCAATTTTCCCCATATTACTTGATCAAGCGGTTGATATGTGCCACACTACTGGCATTAGAGCTAAAGATGGGCAGGTATTTACCCAAAGTAGCCAAGCTCACATCCACCACATTAGAAGTGCTATCATTCATATTTTTAACAAGGATTTGATGGCTAGAGGTATTAGTGTTCTCTAAGAAATTGCGTTCAATATCGCTGAGTTTGATGCCAAATTTTTCTTTGAGCTTGTCTGTATCAATGTTTTTTTGCGGATAAAAGATGAGTGTGCCCATATTTTTAATAAAGCTACCTGCATTTTTCACTTCATCTAATTGGTGGATGTCTTGCAAGGCTAAAACAATCACCCCATTAGCCTTTCTAGCCTGCGTGATGATGAGATTAATTTTTTCATTCATCAGCGCATTTTGGGCATAGGATTTAAACTCATCAATGAAACAGAAGAAACCTCTATCTAACCGCAAAGCCCTACGGATTAACTTGTAAAAGATATAATAGGCTAGCGAACCTGCATCTTTTTGGTTGTTAATCACAGAGTCCATATTAATGGTGGTGATACGGGTTTTAAACTCCAAACAATCCTCTCTAGCGTTGAAAATGGGATTATTCAAATAGGGCATTAAGGTTTCTTGGATTTGTCCTGAACGCGTCTTAATGAAAGTGTTGGTAAATTCCTCTAAAGTGTAAGGCTCATAAATGCCCTGCTTTGCTTTGTCTTGGTGTTCTTGATACATGCTCTCAATCGCCTTGAGCACGGCATTCTGATCTTCTGTGATTTCTTTGTCTCTCCTATTGGTGGTTTCAATGCCCAGCATATAGGTGTAGAAACTCCACAAAAAAGAAACATTTTCTTTAGAATTTTCTAAGGTTAAAGGATTGATAAAAAACTCCTCATCATTGTTATACACGCTCCCAAAGTATTTGGTAAAAGAATACAGCCCATTGAGTCTATCTAAGGCTAAAATGTCTAAATTGGAGTATTTCAAGGCACTCATCATCAAATAGCTCATCAAGGTCGTCTTGCCCGCCCCTGTTGCTCCGATGACCATAGTGTGTCCATTCACTCTAGCCACATTATGGGCTAACACCCCCTTGTATTGCACCTCTTGGTTGTGGAAATTGAATAAATAGGGGGGGCGATCTAAGTTTTTAAACACACTCAAGGGCATATCCCCCCAAGAATGTGGCAAAGCAACATGGTTTCAAGGAGGATTTAGAAATTCTAATTGTGTGGATGAATTTAAAAGCGCGCTAAAATTTTTACCACTCTTTGAAATCATCTAGGTGTTCTCAACAGATGGTTTAGTGTTTTTGTGGAAAGAGTTTGGAAAGTGGCATTTATGTGGCATTAGGAGATTTAGGTTAGAGTGCCAAGCGATCGCAAAGATATGTGATCGCTCCTTTGCTCGGGTGTTTTGGCACGGACACCCTAAAATTAAGCTAGGGGGTGTTGGTTTATGTGTGTTGGAGTCCATAAACAAATCGTCTTCATAAAAGCGGTGTTTTGGGTAGTGGCACTTACATCTGTTTTGTGCGCCCTGGATTCAACCCAAATCAAAGAATGTTATAAAGACTTGGGCAAGGAGTGCGGGTTATGGACAAAGGGCTTTGATCAAATTGAGCAAATTGTGATTCATCCGGTGAAAATAGAGCTCACCCAAGAACAAATTAAAGCGGAGCAGGGAAGCGAAGAGATTAAGGGGTGTTTAGCATGGCACTTTACCCCAAAGAGTTTAAAAAAGTTTTTTAGAAGAAGTGAAACCTATCCAATCTCACCCCGTCATGACTATGACGATTTGATTTGCCACATCAAGGGGAGTTTTATGCTAGAGGGGCAAAAATACACCTTTGACATTAATGGGGGTGGGTATTTTGAAATTTACGACTCCAAGGGCAAGGTTTATTACTTGGGTTGTAGCTCTTATCGTTATACAGACTCTGGGGATATTGTTCCTAATCCCAAATGCGCTAAGTTTTTACCGGATTTTTAAATGCACGCTTTAATTGCAATATTTATCCAAGGGGCTTTGGCAAGTTCTCTTGCATTAGCCCTAGATTCAGCTCGAGTTAAAGAATGTTATCATGTTTTGGGGGAGGACTGCGGGCTATGGACAAAGAGTTTTGATCAAATTCAAAAGATTGTGATTCACCCGGTGAAAGTAGGACACAACGAGCAAGACAGAAAAGAAATCATCGCTAGAGAGGGAGAAGAATTTGCCAAGCGGTGTTTGGCATGGCACTTTACCCCTAAGAGTTTAAAAGAGTTTTTTACAAGAAGTGAAACCTATGAGGGCTCACCCTATATAGACTACGAGCAATTCCCTTGCTACATCACGGGGAGTTTTGTCTTAGAGGGACAAAAATACACCTTTGAGCTCGATGGAGGTGGGAGTTTCACTATCCAAGATCGCAAGGGCAAGGTTTATTACTTGGGTTGTAGTCCCCTATTGTATGGTGCAGCCTCTGGAGACACCACCCCCAATCCCAAATGCGCTAAATTTTTACCGGAGTTTTAGATGAAAAACACCCTAGATCAACTCCTCTTGTTTTTGCAAACCCAAAGCACACAAAGGGGCTTTGATCGTTTTTTAGTGGGGATGAGTGGGGGGGTGGATAGCGCGTTGGTGGGGGTGTTGTGCCAAAGAGTTTTACCCACCCATGCGCTTTTAATGCCTGCTATGCATGCTTCTAGCGCAACAGAGGACGCGATTTGTCTTTGTGAGTGCTTTAATATCCCCTACACACAACGCCCCATCGCGCCCTATGAGGCATTATTTAAAGAGCAAAACCCCGATGTGAGTTTGGGGCGTGTGGGCAATTTCTGTGCGCGCATGCGCATGAGCTTACTCTATGATTTTTCTATGGAGATCGGGGCGTTAGTAGTGGGCACGAGCAATAAGAGTGAGATCATGCTAGGTTATGGCACGCTGTTTGGGGATTTGGCATGGCTGCTTAACCCTATTGCCCACCTATTTAAAAGCCAAGTCTATGCCCTAGCTAAAAGCCTAGACATCCCGGCAAATATTCTAAGCAAACCCCCCAGCGCGGATCTTTATAGTGGTCAAAGCGATGAGACAGATTTGGGCTTTGCTTATGCGCAAATTGATCCGCTCTTGCAAGAAATCAGCGCGCGCTGGGATAACCCGGCACACATTGACACCAACGCGCTCTGTGATCTAGGTTTTGCGCCTAACTTAGTAGCTAGTATTGTAAGCAGGGTGCAAAAAAACGCCTTTAAAAGCCAGCCTCCTGCTTGTCCTTTGCCCTTTTAGTCTTGCTGGTAAGTCTTCAAGCGTTCTTGGACCACATAGAGTTGGTATTGCAGGTAATTGAGCACTAAGTCCAACTTGGTGGGTAAGTCCTTGATTTGGTGCGCTCTAAGCCCTTCAAACAAAAGCAAAGTCTTTTGCTCCAAATCCCTTAAAAAAGCCTGTTCTTCTTGGGGGGGATGTTCAAAGGAGGGGGGCTGGGGACTGGGGGGGGGTCTTGGTTTCTTTTTGACCAATCTCATCTAGAGTTTGAGAAACAATACTTCTTAGTTCCATTGCATTAACCATTGTTCGATCGCGCGCAACTGCGCGGGTTGTTCGGCTTGGATGAATAATTTCTGCATCTTTTGCATTTCAAAGCGTTGCAAGGGGGCGTATTGCCGGAATTGGGCACGCGCGTCGGAAGGGCTGGGGGAAGCCAAGCGCTTACACCCCTGCAGAGCCTCTTTGTTGTGGGGGTCTCTTTCTAACACACTCTTGTAAACTTCTAAGGCTTGGGATTTCAACCCTTGTAATTCATAAACGCTAGCTAAAGCGATTGTCTTTTCCACGCACACTCTCCCTGTTTGTCGGTTTATTATATAATGCGAGTTTTTAAGCATTGCTTTAATGGATCGTTATGGAAATACATGCGCTTTACATGGTTGTTGCAGGATTGGGTTTGAGTGTGGTTAGCGGTCTCTTACTCAAACGCTTGGATATGCCCATTATCATCGGTTATATTTTAACAGGGCTGGTGATTGTAGCCATCTTCCACATTGAAGATTTTGAATCCCTCTCTGAAATCGCGGATTTTGGGATCGTTTTTTTGATGTTTATGATTGGTTTAGAATTCAATTTTGACAAACTCAAGACCATGAAACAAGAGGTGCTGGTTTTTGGGGGGTTACAGGTGGTGGTAACTTCCTTGTTTTTCATGGTCTTTGGTTACTATGTCATGGGGTCTTCTTGGGGGTTTTCTCTGGTGGTGAGCATGGGTTTTTCGCTTTCCTCAACGGCTATTGTGCTGAAGTTCTTTGAGGAGAGTAAACAGCTTGGGAGCGCGATGGGTAAAATCGTGGTGGGGATTTTGATCTTCCAAGACATCGCGGCTATTCCTATGCTATTAATTCTCATGCTCATGGGCGATGCGAGCGCGAATTTCGTTACACTCCTAGTTAAAACCGCGATCTCGGCGAGTATTATCTTATTGATCCTACTGCTACCGGGCAAACAGGTTGCCACAAAAGTGCTCAACCTAGCTGCTGAGAGCCGTTTGCCCGAATTATTCATGGCGACTATTTTGTTGATTGTCTTTGGGGCAGCGAGTCTAAGCCATCTCTTTGGTTTTTCTATGTCTTTGGGGGCGTTTGTGGCAGGCATGGCGATCTCCAAATCGCGCTATCGAGTTAGAGTGCAGGACGAATTTGCCCCCTTGAAAAATATCTTCCTAGGGCTGTTCTTTGTAACCGTGGGGATGCAAATCAACTTGCCATTCTTGTTTGAAAATTTCTTTGCAGTGGTGTTGCTATTGAGCATGACAATGTCTTTGAAGATCGCCTTGCTGTATTTCTTGTTACGCTTCTTTAAGGACACCAAAACCTCCATTAAAACCGCGCTATCTTTAGCCCAGATCGGAGAATTTGCCCTAGTGGTGTTTTTGACAGCTAGCAAGCAACATGTGTTAAATCTCAAAAAGCACGAGGGTTTTTTAGCCTTCTTGAATCAAAAGGGGATCATCCATGTCGTGCCCCAAGACATCCAGCAATTCTTGGTGTTGATGATCATCTTTTCCATGCTGGCTACACCTTTTATACTCAAATACCTAGATCCCCTAGCTAATTTCATTTTCCACAAGGAAACGCCCAAAAATTAGCCCAAGTGTGATAAATCATGCTAGAATAGCTCTAAACCACCCAAAAAGGAGTGTTAATGAGTTCTACAAAAGTGAGCAAAAAGCCCCCCACTCAAGACCCCAAAGCCCCTAGCGCGCTAGAACACCGCTGGGATTTGGGCGCGTTGTTTAAGGATTTAGACGACCTAGACAAGCACATCGCTAATCTAGACAAGAAGGTCAAAGCCTATGAGAAAAAATATGCCAACGCCTTTAGCCAGTTGGAAGCAGGCGGTTTCAAAAAGGCGATGGAAGATTATGAGGAACTTAGCGAAGGCATTTCTAGGGCGATGGCTTATGTGTCCTTGATCTTTGCTAGTAACACGGACAAGAGCGATCTGTATTCTAAGTACGAATTGCTGTGCAATGATCTAGGACAGCATCTCTTGTTTGTGGACAATGAATTCTGCGCGCTGGATAGCCAAAAGCAAGAGGAGTTGATCCAAGCCACCCCCAAGTACGCCTACATGTTGCGCCTACTCTTGAAACAAAAAGCCCATATTTTGAGCTTGCCCGAAGAGAAGGTGTTGCTAGCTACCTCCAGCGTGGGCGTGGACGCGTTCTCTAATCTCTTTGACAAAGCCCTCACCGCGTTGAAAATCCCTTTCCAAGACAAGCTTGTCAGTGAAGAGGAGATCCTCTCAGAGTTGCACAACCCCGATCGCAAATTGCGCAAAAAAGCCCAAAAAGCCCTGACAAAAGCCTTGAAGAAAAACGAGCTAGTGCTCACCTATGTGCTCAACATGGTGCGCAAAGACCTATACATCGGCAATAAGCTGCGCCACTATGAAACTCCCGAGAGTTTCGCCATCTCTCTAACCAAATCTCTCAAGCCAGCGTGGACAGCATGCTAGAGATCGTCAATGATCATTACGCCCTAGTGCATCGTTACTACAAACTCAAGGCTAAAATGCTAGGTTACAAGCTCAAGGATTACGATCGCTACGCTCCTTTGGACACCAAGGAAAACCCGGTAACCTACCAAGAAGCCCTTAATCAGGTGCTAAAAGCCTACAGAAACTTCTCTCCCAAGTTTGCCAATATTATAGAAAATGGCATCGCGCATGGTTGGGTGGATTCGCACCCTAGGAGTGGCAAGCAGGGCGGGGCTTTTAGCGCTAGCACCGTGCCTAGCGCGCACCCCTTTGTGTTACTCAACTTCACCAACAACCGCCGTTCTGTCTTCACCATCGCCCATGAGTTTGGGCATATGATCCATCAAGAATTGAGCAAAGAGGTGGGCTACTTCAACACCAACACCCCTCTAACCACTTCTGAAACCGCGTCCGTCTTTGGAGAAATGCTCTTGTTTGAGAGTCTGAAACAGAATTTGGACAAAAAAGAGCTCAAGGACATTTATGCGGGCAAGTTAGAAGACATGTTTTCGACCATGTTTAGGCAGGTGGTGATGACCAATTTTGAACGCCGTATCCACGCCACACAGGAGGAACTCAAGGCTCAGGATTTCGATGCCATGTGGCAGGAGGAAAACGCCAAGATGTTTGGCAAAAGCGTTAAACTCACCAAGAATTACGCGCGCTGGTGGAGCTATATCCCCCATTTTATCCACTCACCCTTTTATTGCTACGCCTATAGCTACGGGCAACTACTGGTGTTAGCCCTTTTTGGCTTGTATCGCCAACAGCAAACCCCCGCCGATCGCAAGGCTTTTGTGGAAACTTACACCAACTTTTTGAGCAAGGGGGGAAGCCAGAGCCCTGAGGAGCTAGTGGGCATGTTTGGGCTAGACATTCAAGACAAGGAATTTTGGAAAATTGGCATGGGCGAGGTGGAAAAAATGCTTGGCGAATTTGAGGCGTTGCTTTGAGAGATTTAGCAGCCCTTTACAACGCGATGGCTAACCAGCACTGCCTAGATCATCTCTATTTTCTGCATAGCCACCGTGTGAATTTCAGCGTGTTTTGCGATCTCTCTAAAGTGCGCTTTGAACCGCTATTGCCTAACGATCTCTTTGAGAGCTTTGGTTCTTTTGTGCTGTTCGTGCTGGCCGGCTACACCTTTGAAAGCTTAAAAATTCGGCGCTTGCGCCAAGAGATCAGCTTTGAAGCGGGTTTGGGCGATAATATTGAAACCACGGTGCATATCGCTTTAGAGGGCATTGTGCAGATCATCACCAAGGATAAAAACGATGCCAATGTGGTGCTTTTCAATCGATCGGACGCGCCCAGTATTTTTGGCGATGGGGGGCAAACCCAAATCCAAGATTCCAAAAATGCCTTTTTAGCCGATCCTAGAAACCAACAGGCATTAGAGCTTTTACAAGGCAAAAAATGAGTGTGTTGCGCTTGCACATCAAGGTTTTTAGATTTGATGCCCTCAAGGACTACAACCCCTCCTACCAATTAGCCCAAGTAGAGTACACCCCTAGTTGGCGTTTAAGCGATGTGCTAGCGCATATCCCCTTGCAGGATTTTAGCTACGATCGCGCGCATTTGGGCGTGCGCCTCAACCAGGTGGCAGTCTTTGAAGACGCGTTAGTCCCGGATTTGATCGCGCAGTTTGGCAGGGAGTGGGTGCTTGAGCCCTTGAGCTTGAAATACGCCCGTCATGATCTACGCATGGACGAACAGGCGATCTTAAGAGATTACCAACGCTTCTTACACAGCGCGCCCTTCCTCACCCAAGAGGAACGCGAGGAATTAGCCAGATACACCAATATCAACTTTATCCAGCCCCATTACCCAGAGGGTTACTATGGCGATGGCTTTTTTTTGTATGTCAAATGGCTCATAGGGCGTTACCCGCACCGCGCTAAAACCCTACTGCAAAGTATCGCCGATGCCAAATACGGGGTGATGGGTTTTGTGAGTCCCAAACCCTATCTCTACCCGCCCAGCGATCGCATCGAAGAGGAAATCTACGATCTGCAAAAATGGCTAATCCAAGCTTCTAATTGCCCCATTGCCAATAATACATGGGCACGCTTGGGTAAGGATTTGCAGGCTAAATACCAATTTAAAACCCCGCATCTCTGTCAAGATCAAGGGGATTTTTTGCTCTTTAATGGTTACGAGAAAGCCTACAATAGCGCGCCTTTATTGCAGAGCGCAAAAGCCTTACTAACCCGTTTAAATTTACGCGTGCTGGAGGCAGAGTGTTGTTTTGATGGGGGGTATTGGGGGCGTTTGGGGGATTTGGAGCAATTTTTAAGCGCGAACGCCTATAACTTAGCCCTAGCCCAAAAAATGGGTGTGCCCTTACTCTTATGCGATCACGATGCCTACACTAACGCGCTTTACGCCAAAGAACTCTTAGAAGATGAGGCACTCAAGGAGAAAGTGAATCAGAACCTAGCCCCCTATGGCTTGGAATACCAGCAGGCTAATTTAGTCTATCTAAACGCCTATTTGCTAGAGAATACCCCCACCCCCACCAACCTATTTACAGAGTTTTCTAGTGTGCTCTTTGCCCCAGATTGTGGCGATTATGGCGCGATCTTTAAAACGCTCAAGTTAACTTACCACGCCCCCCTCTTTGCTAAACAAAGCCTTACGCACCTATTAGACACCAACGCCTCTTTAGCCTTAGAACGCTTTGGGGCGTTGCGCTATGAAGCCATTGATTTGGGCGCGGATTTCTTGCTCACCACCTCCTTAAGCCAATTTCACATGCTAGATACCATGGCTAAAAAGGCTTCTAAGGCGCATAGTCGCGATCATGACAGCACCAGTGTGCTGTTTTTGGCGCAGTTAGTTTTGCTGGGTATGGGCGAGCTTGATCCCCAAATCTTAGGGCTACACACCCACCAACAGCCCTTTGTTTTCTTGTAAGGGGGCGCGTTGCAATTAGGGCTTAAGATTCTCTTTGCGGCCGCGCTGGGTATGGGTTGGTATGGTATCAATGGCGAGGAATCCGCTGAATTCTCCTTACTCATTTTCCTATTCGTCCTAGTCTTGTTATTACTCAAGCCCATCACTTTCCAATCGCCCGAAAAGCGCGAGGATTATATCCAGCAACTCCAACGCAATATCGAACGCAAGCGCGAACTCAAAAACAAAGAGCGCGCCGAGAAAAAGCGCATTTCTCAAGCGGCAGTCGATCGCGACTACAAAGAACAGCGCGAGAAACACAATCGATCGGACAATAAATTCTTTTAAAAGTGAAGCGATGATAGAAATGATTTTAGTCATAGCGGTGGCAGTGGTTTTACTCTATTTGTATTACACCCTGCAAGAATACCTTAAAAACCCCCTGCACGCTCCCACACCCACCCCAAAGCCCCAAGAACCCTTGAATGTCTATCCTCTGCCTAGCCCTGAACAAAGTCTAAGAGAGAGCGAGTCTGGAGTGGTGGTGCTCTTGTTAGGGCGCGCGACCACTGGCATGCCTGATAGCCCCCTCAAGCAAGCCTTGATCACTCTATTTTTAAAGGATTTGAGCCAAAATAATGGAATCGCGTTGGAACAACTCCAAGAACTCTACAAGGCTACAGATAAGCCTGATCTAGAGGAGCTATGCGCGCAATTCTTAGAGGTCGCGCATGGGGAGTATAAAAAACGCCTTAAATTGGTAGAATTTCTCTTTGTGTGCGCCCACGCGCAAGGCGCTTTGCAAGATCAAAGCAAGGAAGTTTTATTAGATGTGGGTGCGTTTTTGCGCCTAGAAAATAGCGATTTTAACACGCTCTATGAGGGCTTTGAATCCCTAGCGCATCACAAGCCTTACAAGGTAATCTTAGCTAAAATGCCGGACTCCTCTGCCTTTGAAGCACAAGTGGCGTTGCACTATCTCAATTTTCTGGACGCTAAGAGCTGGCATAAAAGCTATTTGCCCGATCGCTTAGGTGTGTTGTGGCAACTCCAAGAGATTTACCAACAAGGACGCTAATGGATTTCCCCCCTTTTGACCTGCGCTTGGAAAAGCGTTACTACCAACTGTGCAAGGAGCGGGGTTATTTTGAAGTGGGCACGCAGGGGCAACCCTTTGCGCTCATGATGCCCCCGCCCAATATCACGGGGCGTTTGCATATCGGACACGCTTTAACCTTGAGTTTACAAGATATTCTAGCCCGTTATAAGCGCATGGATGGGTATCGCGTGCTTTACCAACCCGGTTTAGACCACGCCGGGATCGCAACTCAAAATGTAGTGGAGAGAGACCTCTTAGCGCAAGGCGTGTCTAAAGACCAGATTGGGCGCGAGGCGTTTGTGCAAAAAGTTTGGGAGTGGAAGCAAACCTGCATGCACCAAATTGTAGAGCAAATGCAAGAATTGGGTTTGAGTTGTGCGTGGAGCAGGTTGCGCTTTACCATGGACACTGGCTTGCAAAGAGCTGTGCGCATGGCGTTTAAAGAGTGGTATGAACGCGGTTTGATTGTGCAGGATTTCTACATGGTCAATTGGTGCACGAAGGATGGTGCGCTGGCTGATATTGAAGTGGAATATGCCCAAGAGGAAGGCAAGCTCTATCATTTGCGCTATCCCCTAGAGCAGGGCGGAGTGGTGGTGGTGGCGACCACGCGCCCAGAAACCTTCTTTGGGGATGTCGCCTTGATGGTGCATCCGCAGGATTCACGCTACCAACACCTCATCGGACAAAAAGCACTCTTGCCTTTAAGTGGGCGTGCAATCCCCATTATCGCTGATGAGTATGTCGATCCCAATTTTGGAACAGGTTGTGTCAAGGTAACCCCCGCACACGATCCCAATGACTACGAAGTGGGTAAACGCCACCATTTAGAATCTTTGGTAATCTTTGACACGCAGGGCATTTTGAATGCGCATGCACTAGAGTTTGCCGGGCTAGAACGCTTAGAGGCACGCTCACGCATCGTAGAGGCTTTACAGGTCCAAGGCTTCATGGAAAAAATCGAGCCCCACACCCACCAAGTGGGCAAGTGCTACCGCTGTAACAACACCATCGAACCCTATATCTCCAAACAATGGTTTGTGAAAAAAGAGGTCGCTCAGGGCGCGATTGCCAAAGTCAAGGAGGGTTTAGCGCAGTTTTTTCCCCCTACTTGGCGCAATAACTATAATGCGTGGATGGAAAACTTACGCGATTGGTGCATCAGCCGCCAACTCTGGTGGGGGCATCGCATCCCTGTTTTTACTTGCGCTAACAACCATCAATTTGTCAGTGTTGATGATCCCACCTGTTGCCCTGAATGTGGCGATCTACACCTCAGTCAAGACCCCGATGTGCTAGACACTTGGTTTAGCTCGGCACTGTGGCCTTTTAGCACTTTGGGCTGGGGGCAAGAAAACGCGTCAGAATTTGGCACGCATGATTTAGAGGATTTTTATCCTAATAGCGTGCTAGTAACCGGGTTTGACATCTTGTTTTTTTGGGTGGCGCGCATGCTCTTAGCCGGGGAGAGTTTGCTAGGCTCTCTGCCCTTTAAGGACATCTACCTGCACGCTCTAGTGCGTGATGACAAGGGTGAAAAGATGAGCAAATCTAAGGGCAATGTGATCGACCCCCTAGAGATCATCGCCACGCAGGGGGTGGATAGTCTGCGCTTTGCTTTGGCAATGCTAAGTGTGCAGGGGCGCGATCTCCTGCTCTCAAAAGAGAGTATTGAGCAAGCGCGCCACTTCACCCATAAACTCTACAATGCTACCCTCTTGCTTTGTAAATACGCCCAAGAATGTGGCGCGCAAGCGGGGGAAAGTGTGCTGGGGGCTTATGCGCGCTCAAGACTACACGCCACCACTAAAGAGGTGCGCCAAGCCCTAGATAGCTACCGCTTTAACGATGCGGCGCGCCTACTCTATCGCTTCTTGTGGGGCGAATTTTGCGATTGGATCTTAGAGTTTCTCAAGGCGGATAGAGAGAGTGCAACCATCCACGCCCTCATAGAAGTCTTTAAAGACGCGCTCAAACTCCTGCATCCCTTCATGCCCTATATAAGTGAATACCTCTACCACCGCCTAGAGGGCACTTCTTTAGAAAATGCGCCCTCCCTGATGTGTGCCTCCTACCCCACCAATACAGATCGCAATGAAAAGTTAGAAAAGGTCTTTGAGGGTATTAAAGAGGCTTGTACCGCCTTTAGGCGCTTAAAAGTCTTATTAGGCATCGGTGCGCTACCTAAGGGCTACCTCCAAAGCACCTTAAGCCTAGATTCACAAGCCCTAAGCTTTATTAGCAAACTCACCAAGATCGCCCATTTGGAAGTGGTGGCTACCAAACCCCCGGGGGCTTTAAGCGATGTGGGGGAATGGGTGAGCGTGCATGTGAGTTTAGAGGGAGTGGATGTAAGTGCCCTAGAGGCGCGCTTACAAGCCCAACTTGTCAAATTAGAGAAAGAAAAAGCGAAACTCAATTTAGATAACCCGCAATTTTTAGCCAAAGCCCCCAAAGAATTACTAGAAAATTTGCGCGCGCGCGCACAAGAAATCGCGCAAAAGAAAAGCCAAATTAAAACTGAACTCACGCTTTTAGAGAGTGCAAAGGACACCCATGTTTGAAGCTTTAAGCGAATCGTTTAAAAACGCCCTGAATAAAATCCGTTTCCAAGACGATCAACAAGCCCTAGAAAAAGCCCTAGACGCGCTGAAAAAATCGCTCCTGCGCAATGATGTGCATCATAAGGTGGTTAAAGAACTCATCACCCAGATTAAAGACAAAACCTTAGCTAAGGGTGTGGGCAAACAGCAGTTTTTAGACTCCTTGCAAGAGAGTTTATTAGAAATTTTAAGCGTGCCCGGGAGTGCGAGTGGATTTGTCTACGCCTCTAAACCTCCTACAATTGTGCTGATGTGTGGGCTGCAAGGAGGGGGTAAAACCACCACTTGTGGCAAGCTTGCCCACTATCTTAAAACCCGCCAAAAAAAGGTTTTGTTAGTGGCATGCGATCTAGAACGCTTGGCGGCTGTGGAACAATTACAGGTCTTGGGCGCGCAGGTGGAGGTAGAAGTGTTTCACCAAGAGGGGGGAGTGCTTGAGATCGCTAAGGGGGCACTAGCGCGCGCACTAGAAGGGCAATTTGATGTGATGATTGTAGATAGTGCGGGGCGTTTGGCTATCGACAAACCCTTGATGGAGGAGCTCAAAGCTTTAAAAGAGTTGCTTAACCCCCATGAGGTCTTTTATGTCGCAGACGCGCTCAGTGGGCAGGATGGCGTGCGTAGTGCTAGCACCTTCCATGAACAAATAGGCATTAGCGGGGTGGTTTTAAGTAAGTTTGATAGCGATAGTAAGGGTGGGGTGGCATTAGGGATCGCCTACCAACTCAAAATCCCCTTGCGTTTCATCGGGCATGGGGAGAAAATCCCCGATTTGGACCTCTTTGTGCCCGAGCGCATTGCCAACCGCTTAATGGGCGCGGGGGATATTATCACCCTAGCGGAGAAAACCGCCAGTGTGCTAGACCCCAAAGAGGCTAAGGATTTATCTAAAAAACTCAAAAAGGGGCAATTCACGCTGAACGACTTTGTCGCCCAGATTGAAAAGCTTAAAAAACTAGGTTCTTTGAGTGCGCTGGTGTCCATGATTCCCGGACTGGGCAATATTGCGGGTGCGCTCAAGGGCACGGATTTAGAAAACTCCGCTGAGATCAAAAAGATCAAGGCTATGCTCTCTTCCATGACTGCCAAAGAGCGCGAAGACCCTAGCTTGCTCAATGGGAGTCGCAAAAAGCGCATCGCTTTGGGATCGGGTTTGGAAGTAGCTGAAATTAACCGCATTTTAAAGCGCTTTGATCAGGCTGCCCAACTGGCTAAAAAACTCAGTGCTAGAGGCGGAGTGTCTAACTTATTGCAGATGTTGCAACAACAAGGACCTAAGTCTAGTTGGTGAGCGTGTCTAGGTGTTTTTCTAACACCACCATGGTTTGCAGTTGGGTAAGGATTTGACTCATCAAGGGCATGAGTTTTTGTAGGGGCGCGCTACTAGACATATCCCTAGCGATACTTCTATAGCCCTGCAACACCCCCTCTAAGTAGTCAAATAGCGCGTCATTGTGCGCGTAATAGTCTTGCAACACTCTAAAGAGGGTGGCGTTTTCTTTGAAGATCTCCACCACCTGCGCGCTGGTATTTGGGTCTAGCTTTGCTCTATGGGCGCGGATGTCTAGGACAAGGTTGCCAAGCTGATCGTTTAAAATGCTGATATTGCGGTGCATGTCCGCTTGGTGGATCGCCATTTTATGGATGGTATCCTTGATCTCTTGCAAAGAAGCCCCCACACCCCATGAACAAAGCATTAAGCCGATGAGTAGAGCGCGCATGGCATGCCTTTTTGATGCATTATACACCCTTTTATAGTATAATTTGGTTTATTTTGACATGAGAGGTTATCTTGCAGCCCCTGCTTTTCACCCCCGGTCCCACCCCCATCGCGCCCCAAATTGCGCGCACTTTGAGCCTACCCACCCCCCACCACCGCACCCAAGAGTTTGAAAATGCTTTCGCGCAGGTGCGCGCCCAACTCAAAGAGATGATGGGCATGCAAGAGGTAGTAACTCTGGTGAGCAGTGGCACGGGCGCGATGGAGGCGAGTTTATGCACCTTTGTAGACGCGCACACTAAAGAGCCCAAACTCTTGGTGCTCAATAATGGCAAGTTTGGGGAACGCTTTGGCAAGATCGCCAAAGCCCACCACATTAACTTTTTAGAGATCAAAAACCCTTGGGACACCCCCATTAGCGCGCCAGAGGTGCTAGCTTGCGTGCAAGAACACCCTAGTTTAGAGGCGATCGCCTTGCAGGCGTGTGAATCTTCAGGGGGGTTGCGCTTGGATTTTGAAGAGATTAGCGCGACTCTCAAGGCACATAATCCTAACTTTTTAGTGATTGTGGATGCGATCACCGCACTGGGTGTAGAACCCTTAGAAGTGGGGCATGTGGATGTGCTCATTGGAGGGAGTCAAAAAGCGTTCATGCTACCGGTGGGTTTGAGCTTTGTGGGTTTAAGCGCGCTTGCGCTCTCTAAATTGCGCCCCAATGGGTATTATTTCAATTTGGCTTTAGAATTGCAAAAACAGCAGCGCAACACCACCGCTTTTACGGCGGGTATCTCGCATGTGATGGCTTTGCAAACCTATTTTGCTTGTGTGGCGGAGTTGGGAGGGTTAGAGGTGCTCTTTGCTAACACAGCCCAGCGCGCGCTAGCCAGTGAACATGCGCTCAAGGCTTTAGGTTTGCAAATTTACCCTAAAACCCCCGCCCTTAGCATGAGCACTATTTATCACGAGCGCGCCCTAGAGATCAGAAAATGCCTGAAAACTTACGGCGTGGTGGTCGCTGGGGGGCAGGATCACCTCAAAGACTTGCTTTTGCGTATCAACCATATGGGGATCATTGCCCCCCATGAGATCGCATGGGTGCTCAATGCGCTAGAACAAAGTTTGGTCGATCTGGGCTTAAGGGCGCGTTTTGAGGGCGAAGCGGTGCGCGCGTTCATGCAAGCTTATTATTAGGAACAACGCGTGCGTCAATACTATGGCTATGCAGATTTTAGGCAGGATGTGGTGGCTTTAGCCAAAAAGGTAGAACAAGACTTCAAGCCCCAAGCCCTTATCGCCATTTTGCGGGGGGGCATGACTTTAGCGCATTTTCTAGGACTCTATTGGGACATCAAAGAAGTTTATGCCATCAACGCGAGTTCTTATAGCGCAGAGCGCACTCAAGGGGCACTAGAGATCAGCAATGTGCCCATTCTGCAAACACAACACCAGCGCGTGCTGGTAGTGGATGAGATTGTAGATAGTGGGAAAAGCTTTATAGGGGTGATGGAGATTTTACAAAAACAATACCCGCAGGTGTGCTTTAAAAGCGCAACTCTCTTTGCGCAAAAAGATGCGCGTTATAAGGCGGATTTTGTGCTCAAAGAAGCTAAGTGCTGGATTGATTTTTTCTGGGAAGTGGACTTACAAGGAGGTTTTTTTGCGCCCTAAACTCTATCTTGTTTCTCTGGGTTGTTCTAAAAATTTAGTGGATAGCGAGGTGATGTTGGGCAAACTTGCCCATTACGAACTCACAAAGGATTGCACGCAAGCCGATGTAATCATTGTCAACACCTGTGGGTTTATCCACTCTGCTAAACAGGAAAGTGTGCAAGTTTTGTTAGAAGCCATTAGCGCGCGCAAAGAAGGCGCGTTGGTGGTGGCTAGCGGGTGTTTGAGTGAGCGTTATAAAGAGGAATTGCAGGCTGAATTACCCGAGATCGATATTTTCACGGGTGTAGGGGATTACGATCGCATCGATGCACTCATTAAAGCCAAGCGGAGCGCGTTTTCTGCCGGTGTGTTTTTGGCAGGCGCGCACAACAAGCGCACTATCACGGGCTCTAAGGTGCATGCCTATGTCAAACTCTCAGAGGGGTGTAACCAGCAATGTAGCTTTTGTGCGATCCCTAGTTTCAAGGGACGCTTGCAAAGCAAGGGGATTGCCCAAATCTTAGAGGAAGTAGAAAATCTGGCTAAACAGGGTTTTAGCGATATTAGCTTCATTGCCCAAGATTCGAGCTCCTATTTGCGCGATCAGGGTGTAAAAAATGGACTAATTGCGCTCATTAAAGCCATGGATGCCCAACAAGCTATCCAAAGCGCGCGCATCTTCTATCTCTGCCCTAGCACCACCACCCTAACCCTCATAGACACCATCGCGCACTCGCGCATTTTTGCCAATTACTTTGACATGCCCATCCAGCATATCTCTGACTCTATGCTTAAAACCATGCGCCGTAACTCCAACACCCAAGCGCATCTTAAATTATTAGAGCACATGAAAAGCGTGCCTGAGAGCTTTTTGCGCACCACTTTACTTTTGGGGCATCCCGGGGAGAGTGAGGAGGATATTAAGATCTTGCAAGAGTTTTTAGAGGACTTTAGTTTTGATCGCATTAATCTCTTTGCTTTCAGCCCTGAGGAGAACACGCGCGCCTACCACATGCCCACTCTGCCCGATAGGGTGGTGAATCAACGCCTAGACACGATCAACGCCCGCGTGCAACAACAAGTCCAAGATTCCATGCAAAAGCTGTTGCATAAACCCATTGAAATCATTGTAGAGGGCTTGAGTGAAGATGGCTTGTTTTTAAAAGCGCGCGACAAACGCTGGGGCTTGGAGATCGATGGAGAAATTCTCATCAATGAGAGCGAGCTAGACAATGTGCAACCTGGGTATTACCGCGCCATTTGCCACACCTACCAAGAGGGTGTATTACTAGGGAAAATTGTTGCCTAGGGCACTGGCTAGCCAAATTTACCCGCAGATTTGTTACAATGACGCTTAAGACACAAGTTAAAGGTTTTTGATGAAGATGAAAAAGGTTGCCGTGCTCATGGGAAGCCAAAGCGATTTAGCTGTTCTGCAACCCGGAATCGCGCTTTTAAAAGAGTTTCAAGTCCCCTTTGAAGTCCATGTGCTCTCCGCGCACCGCACCCCGCATGCCTTGCATAAGTTTGTGTTACAAGCCCCTCAAAATGATGTGGGGGTCTTCATCGCAGCCGCGGGCAAATCCGCGCACTTGGCTGGGGTGATCGCCTCTTTGAGCATTTTACCCGTGATCGCCCTGCCCATTCTCACCCAAGATTTAGGCGGGCTAGACTCTCTGCTCTCCAGCGTGCAAATGCCTAGCGGAGTCCCAGTAGCTTGCGTGGGGATCAACGCCGCACAAAACGCCGCTTTGCTTGCCCTAGAGATTCTAGCCCTATACGAAGTCGCGCTAGCAGAGAAGTTACAACAAGCCCGCCATGACAATGAAGCCAAGATTCTCCAAGCGGATCGCGCCCTTTCATCTCAATTTCACAAGGAACCCCATGCTTGAAACCCCATGCCACTTACTCTACGAAGGCAAAGCCAAAAAGGTTTACACCACGACTAACCCTGAACACTACATCGTGGAGTATAAGGACGATGCCACCGCCTTCAATGGGGTTAAAAAAGCCACTTTGCAAGGCAAGGGCGCGCTAAATAACCGCATTAGCAATTATTTGATGCAATATCTTCAAACACGGGGCATTTGTACGCATTTTCTTCAAGAACTCAGCCCCACCCAAACCCGGGTTAAAAAGCTCACCATGTTCGCTTTAGAGGTGATTGTGCGCAATCTAGCGGCGGGTTCTATGGCTAAACGCTTGGGATTGCAAGAGGGATCGCCCTTGCAAACCCCCGTGCTAGAATTTTGCTATAAAAACGATGCGTTAGGCGATCCACTCATCAATGAGGATCACGCCCTAGCTTTAAAACTGGCTACCCCCAGTGAGTTGCAAACTTTACGCGCACACGCTCTACAAATCAACACCCTTTTGCAAGCCTACCTACAAGAAAAGGGGATTATCTTGGTAGATTTCAAATTAGAATTTGGCAAGGACACACAGGGGCAAATTGTGCTAGGCGATGAGATTTCTCCAGACACTTGTCGTTTTTGGGATGCACAGACGCGCCAAAAATTAGACAAAGATCGCTTTAGAGAGGATTTAGGCGATGTGTGCCAAGCTTACGAGGTGATTTGGCAAAAAGTTTCTAATTAGGGTTGCTGATGTCAGAGCTCAAGGAAGAATGCGGGGTTTTTGGAGCTTTTGCTCCCCAGATGGCTGATTTAGCCCCCCTAGCCTATAGCGCGCTGTGTGCCCTGCAACATAGAGGTCAAGAGGGTTGCGGGATCGCCCTCTGCTGTGAGGGGCATTTTAGTTACCACAAAAATACAGGGTTGGTCAATGAGGTCTTTGATCAAGCCACCTTGCAAAGGCTGGGGAAGGGCGAGGTGTGCATCGGGCATGTGCGCTATTGCACCACGGGGGAAAATAGCCGCACCAACACCCAACCCCTCCTCATCCAGCACATTAAAGAACCCCTAGCCATCGCCCACAATGGGAACTTAGTTAACGCCGTAGAATTGCGCCGTGAATTAGAATTGCAGGGCTGTATTTTCCACACCTCTAGCGATACGGAGGTGATTCTCTATCTCATCGCCCAGCACCGCTTAAAGAGTGCCACCCTAGAAGAGGCGATTCAACACTGCATGGCGGTGTTACAAGGGGCTTATTGTTTGGTGGTGATGTCCCCTAACAAACTTGTGGCTGTGCGCGATCCCCTGGGGTTTCGCCCCCTATGCTTTGGCAAAAGCGATCAGGGAGTGGACATTGTGGCTTCTGAGAGTTGTGCTTTGGACGCGCTGGGGGCTAGTTTCACGCGCGATATTGCCCCAGGGGAGATTATAAGCTTTAGCGCACAAGGGATTGAAAGCATCACCACCCCCCCTAAGCCACGCAAAATCTGCTCCTTTGAATACATCTACTTTGCCCGTGCGGATTCCATGCTGGAGGGTAAGAGCGTGCATTTAGCGCGCATGCGCGCAGGGCAATACCTAGCCAAAACCCACCCCGCTAATGCCGATGTGGTGGTGGGCGTGCCCGATTCGGGGATCGATGCCGCTTTGGGCTACTCCAAAGAGTCTAAAATTCCCTACGCCATAGGTTTTATCAAAAATCGCTACATCACGCGCACCTTTATCGCGCCCCAACAAGAACGCAGTGAAAAACTGCGCCTAAAACTCAATGTAGTGATTCCTAATATCCGTGGTAAGCGCATCGTCTTGATTGATGACTCCATTGTGCGGGGCAACACCACGCGGCGCATTGTGAAACTCTTGCGCGATGTAGGGGTCAAGGAAATCCACATGCGTGTGTCTTCCCCCCCCTTCATCAACCCCTGCTACTATGGCACAGATGTGGACTCCCAAGAGCACCTTATCGCCCACAACCACAGCCTAGAGCAGATCACCAAAATTTTGATTTGGATTCGTTGGCTTACTTGCCCTTAGAGGGGGTTGCCTTCATGTTAGAGGGAAGCGGATTTTGTGCAGCATGTTTTGGGGGAGGTTATCCTACACCCACCCCCACGCACTCCACCCCCCTAAAAGCCCCTACCCACATCTAAAGGAACACAATGCAATCTTATAAAAGCGCGGGCGTGGATATTCAGGCAGGCTATGAGTCTGTAGAGCGCATTAAAAAGCACATCGCACGCACCAAAATCCAAGCCTTTAATCAGATCGGAGGATTTGGAGGGCTATTTGCCCTAGACACACAGGGCATGACGCGCCCTATTTTAGTCAGCGGAGCCGATGGCGTGGGCACAAAACTCAAATTTGCCTTCATGTTAGATAACCACGAGAGTATCGGCATAGATTGTGTTGCCATGTGTGTAAATGATGTGCTATGCGTGGGGGCTAAACCCTTGTTCTTTTTAGACTATCTCGCTTTGGATAAAAACGAACCTAGCAAGGTGGAGAGCATTGTTAAGGGCATTGCACAGGGCTGTGTATTAGCAGGCTGTGAACTCTTGGGGGGAGAAACAGCCGAAATGCCCGGCTTTTACGCCTCAGAGGAATACGATCTAGCGGGCTTTTGCGTGGGAGTGGTGGATGAATCTAAAATCCTCCAGCCCCAGCGCGTGCAAGCAGGGGATGTGATTATAGGACTGGCTTCTAGTGGTTTGCACTCCAATGGCTTTTCTCTAGTGCGTAAAATCTTAAGCGATCGCCATATTGATCCCCTTACTTATACCCTTGAGGGGCAAAATCTCGCCCAAATGCTCCTAACCCCCACAAGAATTTATGCCAAACCCCTTTTAAAACTTTTAGAACAAATCCCTATCAAATCCATCGCTCACATCACGGGAGGGGGCTTTTTTGAAAATATCCCGCGCGCTTTGCCTCAAGGGCTAGGGGTTAAGATCACACGCGCTAGCTTCCCCACCCCCCCCATTTTTGACTTTTTGTGCACGGATTTATCCCAAGAAGAGACCTTTGGGGTGTTTAACATGGGCATTGGCATGGTGTGCGTGTTATCCCCACAGCACGCTCAAGAGGCGATCGCGCTCTTAGAGGCAGAGGGGGAAAGTGCCTACTTACTAGGAGTGGTCCAAGAAGGTGCGGGGGTGCAATTATGCTAATTTCTCACCTTTTAAATACCCAACGCTACTTTGGACGCGGGATTCTAGTGGGTGCGACTCCTTGTGGCAACTACGCCTTTTGGGGTTATTTTTTAATGGGGCGTAGCGCGCAAAGTCAAAACCGCCTTTTTGTACAGGATCACCACGATATTCATATCGCCTTTAAAACCCCTCCCAGCGGGGACATCTCTTTAATTTTCTACCCCCCTATTATCCACCAAGACCCCCATGTCATTATCACCAATGGGAGTCAAACCCAAGTGATCGCCCAAGCCTTAAACAAGAAAGAGAGTTTTTACCAAGCCCTACAAACCCAGAGTTTTGAGCCCGATTCTCCCCATTTTACCCCACGCATTAGCGCACTGATCCAGCTCAAAGATCAAGGCTTTAGCTACCAGATGAGCTTGATTAAAGCCCTCAGAGGCGCAAATACCCTTGTGTGTAGTCGCTATTTCTACGACTATGAGAGCTTGCCCGGGCGCGGGCATTTTTTGCACACCTACGCCCATGATGCCACCCCCCTGCCTTCCTTTTGTGGCGAACCCAAACAGATTGCCATCCCCCCTAACTTAGAAGAATTTGGCGCGCAAATTTGGCAGCATTTAGACCCCACCTATAAAGTAGCCCTTTGCGTGCAATCTATGCATGTGCACACCCACCAAGTCCAAACCCTCATTTTCAATAAGGACACTTAATGCCCTCCATCCCCCTTAAATACGGCACCAACCCTCACCAAGCCCAAGCCAGCCTCTCTGCTGAATTTATGCCCTTGCAAGTGCTCAATGGCACGCCCAGCTACATTAATTTCTTAGACGCGCTGAACGCCTACCAATTAGTCAAGGAACTCCAAGAGGTTACCAAGCACCCTTGTGCCACTTCTTTTAAGCACGCCAGCCCCACCAGCGCGGCTTTAGCCCAGCCCCTAGAGGACACACGCCTTAAAGCCTATTTCTTAGAGAACATCCCCGATCTCAACGCCTCTCCCATCGCTACGGCTTATGCACGCGCCAGAGGGGCGGATCGTCTGAGTTCTTTTGGGGATTTTGTGGCTCTAAGCCAACCCTGTGATCTAACCTGTGCGCGCCTGCTAGCCCAAGAAGTTTCTGATGGAATCATCGCCTCGGATTTTGAGGTAGAGGCACTAGAGCTACTCAAGCAAAAGAAAAAGGGGGGCTATATCATCTTACAAATAGACCCTAGCTACACCCCACCCCTATTAGAAAAGCGCGAAGTCTTTGGCATCACCTTGCAACAAGAGCGCAACCACGCCCCAATTACCCCCGCCCTTTTAGATCACATTGTTACACGCAAGAAAACCCTCCCCCCCAGTGCTAAAGAAGACTTGCTACTCGCCCTCATCACCCTCAAATACACTCAGTCTAACTCCATTTGTTTGGCTTATCAGGGGCAGGCTATTGGGGTAGGGGCGGGGCAGCAATCGCGCATCCACTGCACCAAGATCGCCACAGATAAAGCCGACCTTTGGCATTTGCGCACACACCCCAAAGTCTTAAATTTGCCCTTTAAAGAGGGTTTGAGTCGTCCTACAAAGGACAATCTCATCTATGCGTATTTGACCCATGGGCTAAGTGAGGTGGATATGTCATGTCTAACACACCCCATCGCGCCTTTCAGTCCCCAAGAGCGTGCGGACTATTTAGAGGGCATAGAGGGCGTGAGTTTGGGGAGCGATGCCTTTTTCCCTTTCAGCGATAGTTTGGAGCGCGCAGCCCAAAGTGGGGTGCGCTATGTCGCCCAAAGTGGGGGGAGCAAGCAGGATGCTAGCGTAATTGAGGCATGCGATCGTTTAGGGATGGTGATGGCTTTTACCTCGTTGCGTTTATTTCACCACTAGGAGGATTTATGAAAATTGCCATCATCGGATCAGGGGGACGCGAACACGCCATTATCAAAAAAATCTCCCCCCAGCACCAGCTCTTTGCCATTCCGGGCAATGCGGGCATGGGCGTGCCATGCCTAGATATTCCCGTGAATAACACCCAGGATATTCTAGCTTTCGCCAAGCGCGAACAACTAGATTTCATCATCGTTGCCCCCGATAACCCTTTAGTGGCGGGTTTGGTGGATGTGCTTGAGGATGCGGGCTTTGCCTGCTTTGGACCCAGAAAAAGCGGGGCACAATTAGAGGGGAGCAAAATTTTTGCCAAAGAGTTTATGCAACGCCACCATATCCCCACCGCACCCTACCACGCCTTTAGTTGTTTTGAGGAAGCCGTAGCTTTTTTAAGCGCACAGAAAACTTTTCCTATCGTGATCAAGGCAGACGGGTTAGCCTTTGGCAAGGGGGTGCGCGTGATCTCTGGGCTAGAAGAGGGGTTGGCTTATCTCAAAGCCTTGATGGTAGAGCGCGTCTTTGGAGAGAGTGGAGCACAAGTGCTCATTGAGGAGTTTTTAGAGGGGCAGGAAGCTTCTGTATTGGCTTTTTGCGATGGGATCACGCTCAAGCCCATGCTCTCAGCCATGGATTACAAAAGAGCTTTAGAGGGCAATCGGGGTCTTAACACCGGGGGCATGGGTTGTATTGCGCCCAATCCCTATTTCACTCCCCAAATCGCCCAAGAATGCCAAGAACAGATTTTCATCCCCACACTTAAAGGTATTCAAGCAGACAAACTAGATTTTAGAGGCTGTCTTTACTTTGGACTGATGCTCACGGATCAGGGCGTTAAAGTCGTAGAATATAACTGTCGCTTTGGCGACCCAGAGGCTCAAACCTTGTTCCCCCTGCTCCAAAGCGATCTACTAGAGATCATGCAAGCCTGTGCCAAACAAGAACTCGCCCAGCAAGAAGTGCGCTTTGCGCCCGATCATGCCTGCTGTGTCGTGCTGACTTCACAGGGCTACCCCCAAGATTTTGAAGTAGGGCATGCCTTAAGCTACCCTCCAGAGTTAGACATTTGCTTTGCAGGGGTCAAGCGCACTCAAGAGGGGCTGTGTAATGCCAGCGGACGCGTGCTTTCCATTACCAGCACCGCCCCCACTTTACAAGAGGCGCGTGCGTTGAGCTACGCGCGCATGGCTAAAATTTCCCTTAAAAATGGCTATTACCGCCAAGACATCGGGCAATTATGATAATCTATGTGCAAAAAAAAGCGGGGTTTGACTTTATAGCCCAGCACCTTTGCGCCCAGTTGCGCGAAGTGTTAGCCCTTCCCCATTTAGAACGCGTGGGGGTTATCAACGCTTACTTAGTGGAAAATATGACCCCTGAGGACTTGGAGCGCGCGCGCGCTATTGTCTTTAGCGAACCTCAGGTAGACGATCTCTTAGAGGATTTGGAGCTGGAGGATTGTGATACGCATTTTGCGATTCAAACCCTCAAGGGGCAATTTTGCCCCAGAAGCCATGCTGCTATGACCTGCTTGCAAATGCTTAACCCCAATGCTCCCACTCCCCTTGTTGAGCACGCCACGATCTATAAAATCTATGGCAAACTCCAACCTGATGAGTTGGATCGCGTGCGTGCTTATCTTACTAACCCCTTAGAAAACCACGAGGTGGCTTTGCCCTTGCAACGCGCGCGCGCGCTCACCCCTACCCCCCCCCCTCAAGAAATCTTCGATCTTAGAGCCATTTCTAACAAAGAAGCTTTTCTTGCTAAACACCATTTAGCCCTCTCTTGTGCGGATTTAGACCTTATTGCCAAGCACCTCCCCTCTCTGAATTTCTTAGAGCTCAAAATCCTAGACACCTTTTGGTCGGATCACTGCCGCCACACCACCTTTCATACAGAGTTAGAGATTAACACGCAGAATCCTCTCGCCCAAGAGATTTTAGCCCAATACATGGGCATGCGCGCAGAGTTAGGGCACACCAAGCCCATCAGTCTGATGGACCTCTCTACGATCATGGCTAGATCTCTCGAGGCTAAAGATCAGGCGCGCGCGTGGGTGGTGGGCGCGGAAAATAATGCCTGCACGCTCAATATCACGCTCAACACTCCCAAAGGTCTAAAGCCTTATTATCTCTTTTTCAAGAACGAAACCCACAACCACCCCACAGAGATCGAACCCTACGGGGGGGCTTCTACTTGCATCGGGGGGGCGATTCGCGACCCCCTTTCTGCACGCGGAGTGGTCTATGCGGGGATTCGTATTTCTGGGTGCGCTAATCCACTTGAACCCATCGCCCAAACTAGAGCGGGCAAGCTCCCCCAGAGAAAAATCGCGCTAGGGGCTTCTGAGGGCTTTAGTGCTTATGGGAATCAAATCGGGGTGGCTACTGGGCTGGTGCATGAAGTCTACCACCCCGGTTACAAGGCAAAGCATTTAGAATTAGGTGCCGTGGTGGGTTGCGCACCCCAAGATCATGTGCGCTCTTTAGAGCCCCAGAGTGGGGATGTAGTGGTGTTGGTGGGGGGACGCACGGGGCGCGATGGCTTAGGGGGGGCTAGCGGGTCTTCACAAGCCCACCACACCCAGTCCCTAGAGCTGTGTGGCGCGCAAGTGCAAAAGGGAGATGCCCCCAAGGAGCGCAAACTCCAGCGACTCATGGGCAATCCCAAATTTTGCCAGTTGATCAAACGCTGTAATGATTTTGGAGCCGGGGGGGTGAGTGTGGCTATTCCTGAGCTAGCCCCCAGTGGGGTGCGTATCCATTTGGATGCCATGCCCACTAAATATGAGGGACTAAGCCCCTTTGATTTAGCCCTAAGCGAATCTCAAGAGCGCATGGCGATGCTTATAGAGGCTAAAGACTTGGAGGCATTTCAAGCCCATTGTGAGAGCGAGGGAGTGTTGAGCGCACCCATCGCCCAGATCACCACAAGCCAAGCCCTAGAGATGTATTTTCAAGAGGAGCTTGTGGCGCGCATTCCCATGGCTTTACTCCACAGCCACGGCGCGCCCCGTTTCGCGTATGCCCAGATTCCAAACCCTTCCAAGCCTCCCAAGCACACTTACAATTTCTTAGAAAGTTTCAGGCAGTTGGCAGCTGATTTAAACCAAAGCACCCCACGGGGCTTAATAGAACAATTTGACTCCACCATCGGGGGCAATAGCATTTTCATGCCTTTAGGAGGGGTTTACCAAGCCACCCCCATCCAAGCAATGGCGCATAAAATTCCCTTTGAGGATACCTCTACTTGTTCCCTAGTGGCTTTTGGATTTGACCCCTACACATGCGATCAAGACCCCATCAAAGGGGGGTATATGGCTGTAATTGAGAGTGTGTGTAAACTGGTGGCATGCGGAGCACAATGCCATGATATTTACCTGAGTTTTCAAGAGTATTTTGAGTCTTTGGGCACAGACGCGCATAAATGGGGCAAACCTGTTGGGGTGTTGCTAGGCGCACTCTTAGCCCAGCAACGCCTGCAAATCGCTTGTATTGGGGGTAAGGATTCGATGAGTGGGAGTTTTGAGGACTTGAGCGTGCCCCCCACCTTTGTGAGCTTTGCCTTTTGTGCCCAAGAGAGCACCCATTTAATTAGCCCAGAGTTCAAAGCCCCCGGGCATTTTGTCTACTTGCTACAAGCCCCCTTAGACGCGCACGGGCTACCCACTCAGCTAGAGGCGTTGTTTGAAAGCTTGCACGCCCATATTATCCAAAAACGCGTGATCTCTGCCTATGCGCTGGGGGCTAGGGGAGTGGCTCAGGCACTAATCCACATGAGTTTAGGCAATCGCATTGGGGTAGAGCTAGAAGATAATCTGAATTTAGATACCCTCTTTGTGCCCGGTTATGGAGGCTTTGTGCTAGAGAGCGTGCAGGAGCTAGAGAGGGGGCTTAAGTTGGGACGCACCAGCACACAAGGGCATATCAAATTGGGTAAAGATAGCCTTCCTCTTGGCGATCTGCAAAGAGAGCCTCTAGATTCTATCTACCCCACCCACGCCCCAAGCCCTCCCCCCTGCACTTTGCCCCAAGCCATGCGCCCTCTAAACCCCCCTTCAGCGCGCGCTAAAATCGCCAAGCCCCGCGTGCTCATCCCTATTTTTCCGGGCACCAACTGCGAACACGACACCCAAAGGGCTTTTGAGAGGACGGGGGCGTTGGTGCAAACTTTGGTGATCAACGATCTCACCCCTCAGCATAGCGCACAAGCCATCACCCAGATGCAAAAAGCCCTACAAAACACCCAGATTTTATTCTTACCGGGGGGATTCTCCGGGGCTGATGAGCCTGATGGGGCGGCTAAGTTGATCAAAGCCTTTTTCTCTAATATGAAGTTGCAAGAGATACTGAATGCGTTTTTAGAGAATCGAGATGGACTTATTGGAGGGATTTGCAATGGGTTTCAAGCCCTGCTCAAATTAGGGCTATTGCCCTTTGGGCGCATCACTCCCTCTAAATCTCATCACCCTACCCTTTTGCCTAACGCCATTTTGTGCCACCAGAGCAAGATCGCGCGTATCCGTGTAGTTTCTAATGCCTCACCATGGTTGAGTGCCACGCAAAAAGGGGCGATCTATGCTGTGCCCATTTCGCACGGCGAGGGGCGTTTTTTTGCCCCAGAGAAAACTCTTATAGAGCTCGCCCAGCGCGATCAAATTGCCACGCAATATGTCAATTTAGAGGGGCAAGTGAGTTTAGACACCGCTTTTAACCCCAATGGATCGCTCTGTGGCATTGAGGGGATCACCTCGCCCTGTGGGCGTGTCTTTGGGAAAATGGGGCATAGCGAACGCGTGGGCGCACAGCTGTATAAAAATGTGGAGGGGAACTATGCCATGCCCATTTTTGAGGGGGCTGTGAAGTATTTCAGTGAGTAAGGGAGTGGTGCGGAAGAGAGGAATCGAACCTCCACGCTTTGCAGCGTCAGATCCTAAGTCTGGTGCGTCTACCAATTTCGCCACTTCCGCAAAACGCCCATTCTACATTTTTTAAGATTAAAGCCCCCTGAATTAAAGCAAGAGTGCCCCAATCGTGCCAAAGACAATGAGGGGGATGTTGTAAACCAAAAAGGTGGGTAAACAGGTGTCATAGATATGGCTGTGTTGTCCATCTGCGTTGAGTCCTGTGGTGGGTCCAATGGTGCTATCGGAGGCGGGCGAGCCCGCATCACCTAGCGCAGCGGCTATCCCCACTAGCAAAATGGTCGCAGAGGTGCTAAAGCCCAAAGCCACACACAAGGGGCAATAAAAGGCGGCGATGATGGGGATTGTGCCAAAGGAGGTGCCAATGCCTATGGTGATGAAAAGCCCGATAGCCAACATCAACAGCGCGCCCTCTAGTTTGGTAGAAACCAAGCTGGAAGTCGCGCTCACTAAATCCGCGATGGCATGGGTTTTTTGCAACACCTCTCCAAAACCAGCCGCCACCAACATCACAAAGGCCACAAAGGCCATCATCTTCACGCCCTCATCAATGACGCTATCCATTTCCCTCCACTTAACCACACGCCCGGCCAACATCACCATAAGCCCTATAAATGCCCCTAAAGGCAAGGATCCCGTGCTCAACTGCACCACAAAGGCTAACACAATGCCCAAGAGCGTCAAGTAATCGCGCCAGCCTAACTGGAGGTTTTGATCGCTTTGAATCTCCAAGCTCTCCTTGTAAAGGCGTGGTTTTTTATACAGCACCAAAACAGCCCCTATTAAGCCTACCAACATCGCTAGTCCAGCTACAGACATCACGCCAACCACCTGGGAGAGGGTTGTAGACACGCCATTTTGATTCAAATTTTCCACCAGTAGGTTGAGAAAAATCAAGCCAAAGCCCGCAGGGATCGTCATGTAGGGGGCTTGCAAACCAAAAGTTAGCGCGCATGCCACCGCGCGTCTATCTAGTTGCAGGCGATTCATCAAGTGCAAAAGCGGGGGGATCAAAATGGGGATAAAGGCGATATGCACGGGGATGAGATTTTGTGAAAAACAAGCCACAAAGGCGATCAGAAAACACAGGGTTGTCGCCTTTTTGTCCATCACCCCCACCAACTTATGCAAGAGCACCTTGATGAGATTCCCACTTGAGATCATCACAGCTAGCGCGCCCAAGAGAATATAACTCAAGGCGGTTTCTAAATTGCCATGCATGCCCTCGATCATGATCTGCGTTGTCTTCACTACGCCAAGATGCCCCATGACACCTGCTACTAGACTCGCCGCGATAATGGCAAGCAAAATATTCAGGCGCGCCAAACTCAAACCCACCATCACAATGACGGACACCACCGCCGGGTTACTCCATAAGGTCATTGCGCCACCCGTTTTAGCAGATCGCCATAGGCTTCAATGCGCCGATCTCTAAAAAAGGGCCACACCAAGCGTGCTGCCCTACTTTCCTCCAAATCTAGGCGCGCGTGGATAATCTCCTCCTCTTCTCCTCCCAAGGCTAATTCCTTGCCAAAAGCCCCATAAATAAAGCTAGAGCCAAAGAAAACTAACCCATGTGTGTGTCCAGAGGGGTCTAATTCTAATCCCACGCGGTTAGAGGTGATCACAGGCATTACATTGGCGATGCTATGCCCGCGTTGCACCCCACGCCATGCCTCTCTTTGCAAAAGCTTGTCTTGCAAACTCTCACTTGAATCGTTAAACCACCCAATCGCGCTAGGGTAAATGAGCACATCGGCTTGTTTGAGTGCCATGATGCGCGCAGCTTCAGGATACCATTGATCCCAGCACACCAACACCCCCAAATTCCCCACACTGGTTGCAATGGGCGCAAAAGCGTCCCCGGGGGTGAAGTAAAACTTCTCATAAAAGCGCGGATCATCGGGGATATGCATTTTCCTTTGCACGCCAGCAAGCGTGCCATCTGCTTCAAACACCACCGCGTTATTGGAAAACACTCCCTCCATACGCTTTTCAAACAGAGAACTCACCAACACCACTCTATGTTCCTTAGCCAAGTGGCTATAAAACTCCATGTCTTGGGGGTAGTGTTGGGCTAGGGTAAAATAGTTTGAATCTTCATGCTGGCAAAAATACGCATAAGGGTGCAATTCAGGCAAAACCACCAAATTTAAACTAGGGTAGGCACGCTTGGCTTCCTCTAGCATGCGCGCGCCATGGCGCAAGGTGGCTAGGCGATCCCCTTGGTAGGCATGCTGCAAGATCGCCACCTCGAGATAGCGCGCTTGAGTGCTCTCGCGTCCACGCAATTTAGCCCCTACCAAGACACGGACTTATTGCTACCCAATTTAGAGATGGGAAACTCGCGACTCCACACCTCTAGCCCGTTTTTAATGCTGGTTAAAGACAGAATAAAGATGTAATCAATGCGTTGTTTGCTCGAACTCACCCGCGCGTTTCTTTGGATTACCTTGCCACTCAAAGAGAGATCGGGAGCGCGCAAAGTGCCTTTTTCTTGGGTGGTTTCTTGGTTGAATTCCTCATTATTGCGCAATTGACGCACCTTGCTAATCATCTTGTCCTCACTCCCTCCACTCCCTGCGATCGCTCTAGTAACATAGAATTTATTATGCACTTGGTCTTTCAGGGTTTGCAACACCAATTGGGTGAGTTGTTCGGTGTCAAAATGCTGCATGGTGTCGTTGATCACATCGGAAACGGCAATGACTTTAGGGCTAGCCAAATGTTGCACATCGGGACTAGCCAGCATAGAAGTTACGGCGGTCTTGGCTGCGTCTTCAATGTCTTGGTAATCTAGACCGGCAGTGGCGTATTTTTTAGATTCTTGATCTTGTTTGGAGATGTAACTCACATTTTGCCCACAGCCTGCAAGCACTAAGACCCCAAGCACGCATGAGGTCCAAAGGCGTTTATTAAAAGCAATCTTAGATGTCATAACTTTTCCTGCGGTTTTTTGGTATTGTCCTGTGTGGCGGGGGTATCTTTAGAGACGGGAGGGAGGGTCTTGGCGTTACTGGCATGCACATCTACCAAGGCGTAAGCCCTATCCTGGCTGATCCACTCGGCTTGGATTTTTGTCGCCCTAAGCTCCACATGGACTTGTTGGCGGTTTTGATCCCCAGAGAGGAAATCTGCTAGCTTGGCGCGGGCTCTTGCGCCTGCCACACTCAAAGCGTTGTCTACATCGCCTTCCAAAATAGTGGCTACGCCACAAGCCACCACTTTATTCTCCTGTAATGTAGCTGGCTTGGCGCACTGACTCACCCACTTGGGCGCGCCCTGCGCACAGGAAAACAGCAAAACACTCAAAGCCCCAAAAACCCCCATCTTCAACATGGGTTACTGCAAACCTAGCTCAGATCGAATCTTAGAGACGATGCCCTGATCTAGCCCCACAAGCACCCAAACCTTGTCCTTGCCCACCCATCTAGCTAAGGGCTTACTAGCGACCAACACACGATCCACCTTTTCGTTGACACTGACGCTACTGTTCTTATCCAAAGACTTGCCATTTCGATTGGCTTGGCTTTGCACATCTTTAATCAACTCGCTTTTAAGATTGGTGGCTAGATTCGCTCTAGCAGCTGCCGCGGCCTGATCGGTGGCATAGCCCACATCGCCCTCCACAATATCATCCTCACCCCTACCCAAAAATACCGATGAATACTCTTTATTGCCAACCTTAATCTTATTGAGATCCCCATTCACCCACTTGGGCGCGTCTTTGGTTTGGGCGCGGTACTCCTTGTTTTCCTTGCTCACCCCAGACTTGGGCTCACCGCACCCCACAATAGCTAAAGCCACCACTACACTGCCTGCCATTAGAGCCCACGCAAACTTCTTAGAAACCATTCTCAACTCCTTTGTAAAATCTCGTCCATGCTATTGCACGAAAGTAACCCATCGTTAAACCCTAAAGGGGTTTTCCACGACCTTTTTGCGATCCACCACATAGGGGATCAAGGCCATGTGGCGCGCGCGCTTGATAGCCACCTCCACGCGTTCCTGCCACTTCTTGCTATTGCCTGTCAAACGCCTAGGCATGATTTTGTAGCGTTCTGAAAGGGAATAGCGCAGAAGTTCTAAATCCTTGTAGTCTATGAACTCCACCTTAGCCTCGGTGTATTTGCAATAGCGTTTAGAATAGCGTTTTTTTTCCATGACTTCCTTTCTGGTTAAAATGGCATGTCATCATTGACATCAATCTCTGGGACCTTTTCAGGCTCTTTTACCGGGTTGCTCAAACTCTTTGATTTATAGGGCGTGGCTTGTTCGAACGCGCCTCCGGCATTGTCGCGCTTGGAATCTAGCATCACTAAATTCTCAACCACCACGCTGTGCTTACTCCTCTTATTGCCATACTGATCGTTCCAACTCTCAAACCTCAAACGCCCCTCCACCAACACCTTAGAACCCTTGTGCAGATATTGGCTAGCAATCTCAGCTGTGCGCCCCCAAAATTCCACATCTATAAAGCAGGTATCCTCTCCCTTTGTGCCATCTTGGCGTTTATAAACATGGTTGGTGGCAATCCCCCCCTTCCCAACCACACTCCCGCTAGCTAAGTGGCGCAACTCCACATCACGGGTAAAGTGCCCCACCAAGGTGATCTTATTAAACATCGCCCTCTCGGGATTCTTGGGGTGTGGCAGGGAGTTCCTGGTGTTCTTTGAGGCGGGGTTGCTTAGCCTCTGCCCCGGGTTTTTTCAAGGCTCGATCGATGAGTGTCTGCCAAGCCTTGTGCTCTTTCTTGCTCTCATATTTGAGAATGATAAAGCGCAAAATATCTTCATTGATGCGATACAATCTCTCCAACTCCAACACCACCTCAGCCTGCGCTTTGAAGTAAATCACAAAGTAATAACCCCGTTTTTGCTTTTTGATTTCGTAAGCTAATTGCCTCTGACCCATGTCTAAGGTGGCTTCTATCACCCCCCCCTGCTTGCTGATCGCCTCTTGATAAAAGGCTAGCTTGCTCTTGATCTCCTCTTCGACCATCGTGGGTTTGAGGATAAACATTGTTTCATAATGCTTCAAAACATCTCCTTTTGGGTTGCGCCCTTTTGTAGCACAAAAGAGCAAGGTCTTAAGCCCCGCATTCTAGCCTATGCAATCTTGCACTTTGATTAAAAAATGCCAACTTGCCTGCGTGTTGCCCCGCATGCATTCTACATGCCAATCTCTAAGCCACTCAAATAGCGCGCGCATGTTTTGGATTTGTCCGGCGCGTCTGCTGAGTTGCAAGATCACAGCTTGGGGCGGATTAAAACCTAAAATCTCTTTGGGCTGGATTTTGCCATGCACCCTAAGATAGCTAGCAAATAAAAAGAGCTGGTAAAAATGGCGCGTGAGCGCGCGCACTAATTCCACTCCATCGTTCCCCTCTGCTTGCAGGCGTGCAAAGACCTGTAAGCTCTGCGCTCTACTCTTAAACAACGCGTCTAACAACGCCTCCACCCCCACAGCCCCCATGTTCTCTAAACTCTCTTTCACTTCTGCTAGCCCTACCAAACCCCCCAGTAAGGACAATTTTTCTAATTCTTGATCGATGATACCCACATCGTGGTTATGCCACTCCAACAATAAATGTAAGGCAGGTGTTTCTATTTGTAAGCCCCGCGCTTGTGCCCTCTCTTGCAAGAGGGCGAGTAATTGGGTGGGAGTGGGGGTAAAAAAGCGCACCGCTACGATTTGCTCTTGGATTTTGGGATGGGTGAGTTGCGCGGCAAATTGCTTGCACTCTTGGATATAACTATGCTTTTTATGAGGATACAAGCCAATAAGTAGCGCGTTTTTGGGATGGCGTGCTAGTGTTTGCATTAAAGCACGGCTTTCTTTTGCCCCCAAAGCCTTATCCAATTTCAAATACACCACCACCCCCTCCCCAAATAGAGAGTCTTGACTCAATATTTCTAAGATCACCTTGAAGTCGTAATCGTTAAAGTAGAAGCGTTGCACTTGCGCCTGCGGGTAGCGATCCAAAATTTTTTGCGCGTAATGTTCAATGTAAAAGACATATTCCCCATAGAGTAAAGCCACCCTTGGGGTGGCGCGTTCTAGATAGCTGGATAATTCTTGTTGGTACATCGCGCCTAAAATACCACGCTCTGCATGCTTGCTAACACTTGGGCGTAGGGCACACGCCCCGCACAAAAGTAGCCAAAACTCAAAGCCGCTTGGGCGATGAGCATCGCCTTTCCATCTAAGGTGCACACGCCCAAGTCTTGCGCCTTTTGTAAAAAGGGAGTTTTTACGCTGTAGATGAGATCGTAGGCGATTTTAGTTTGGCTTAACAATGCACTAAGGCATGCGCTCTCTAAGGGCAAACCCACCCCATCCATCCCTGCGCTTGTGGTGTTCACCACCAAATCATAGGGTGTGGGGTTTAACTGCGCGCTGAGAAAACAGGCTAACCCCTGCGTTTGAAACGGTTTTAATTTCTGTGCGCTACGGTTGACAACACTCACGCGCACCCCATGCGCGCATAAACTGGCAACCACGGCGCGGCTACTCCCCCCTGCTCCTACCACCAAAGCACTCTTAATGGGGATTGTCAACATGGACAGGGGCGCATAAAACCCCTCTATGTCCGTATTATAGCCCACTAAATCCCCCTCTTCTAGCACCCAAGTGTTGATCACCTCGATCTCTTTGGCTATACCACAAACCCTATCGCTCAAGCTATAGGCGATCTGCTTAAAAGGGGCGGTGATATTAGCCCCACTCAAACCCCGTCTTAAGAACTCTTCTTTCAAGCGCGCGCCCTCTTGGAGTAAAAAGGGTTCATAGCGTCCTTGGAAACCTAGCACGCGGGCAAAATCCCCAAAAGCTTTATTGTGCAAAAGAGGGGATTTAGAATGGGCAATAGGGTTGCCAAAGACCCCAAAATTTTTACTCTTCACGCGTAGGGCTCACCAATTTCAAATACACCCAACCCTTTTTAGTGCGCCCCCACCCATTTTTGATCTCTAGCACATGCACTTCTGCGCCACGCAAGAATCTAGCTGTAACTCTAGATTGGGTGCTAGGCAGGGCGCGTACATTGAGCACATCTACCACCACATAGTAGATGGTGCTAGGGGTGTGGGGTTGTGCAGGTTGGGGGGATTGTGGGGTTGGAGGGGTGCTAGGAGGTGGGGG